>JAYUQN010001025.1:0-52668 GCA_043756725.1 Saprospiraceae bacterium | reverse complement strand
ATCAGAGGAAGAACAATACCCCCTCAGTATCGGAGCAATTTTAGCGGCTTTTTTAAGCCTTTCATCGGGTGAAAGACTTTCCGTTTTTTGACCTCCGAAAACAGGGCGTTTTTTACCATAATTATCCTCAAGGTATTGTCCACATTTTTCAATCACCTCTAATGTATTTATATAACTTTCGTAAGCTGAATCGCCCCAAGTGAAAAGTCCGTGCGAACCCAACATAATACCTTTCAATTTGATGCCTTTTGCAGCCGCATCGTTCAAACAAGTGCGGAGTTTTAAGCCCAAATCGAAGCCAGGGCGTTGCCATTCTACCCAACCGATTTCACCATTGAATAGGTCGTGTGTGATTTTAGCACCGTCTTTAGCGGCAGCAATGGCGATGGCTGCGTCTGGGTGCAAGTGGTCAATGTGAGTGAAAGGTAAAAAGCCGTGCAAAGGCGTATCAATAGACGGTGCTTTAGATGCCAAATCGAAGATGCAATGGTTGAAAAGCTCGACCATTTCGTCCTCGTGTTCGATGCCCCGATAGACGTTTTCAAGGTTCAACAAACGCTCCATGTACAAGGCAGCGCAACCCGATTTTTTCAAAGTGCCGATGTCACCACCCGAGCCTTTTATCCACATCACTTCTATGGATTCGCCTGTCAAAGGGTCTTTGTCGGTTATTTTGACAGAGGTATTGCCGCCGCCGTAGTTTGTTAAGCGCAAATCTGCCCCTAATAAGTTGGAGCGATAGATGAATAATGCGACTTCATCGCCTGCCATTGATGCGGCTTTGGACTCGTCCCAGAGGTAGCTTACGTGCTTGTAGTTTTTGTTTATAGACATACGTTTATATTTTTAATTGATTGATTTTTTTCACCCTCAAAGGTAAAACCTCTTTTTGAAATAACTGTCCTATACTGTCTTATTTTGGATTGATGAATGGCTACCCTTCAGTATTTCACTTTTTTAACACGAGCCAAATGACTTGCAACACTAATTTAACTACTAATAAATCATAAATAATTTGGTTTAATTAGTATAATTCATGTTAATACTGAGGGGACAAGCTTTGTAATCAAGTATAAAAATAAGTATAAAATATTTGACTTATACGATGATTAATCTTATATTTGCCTATTAAAATTTATTTTTTAATCAAATCAAAATTTAAAATGAAACAACTTTATTACGCATCACGCATCACGCATCACGCATCACGTACTAATTGTCTTATGTTTATTAATTCAAACTGTCTTGATTGCACAAAATCCTAACAAATTTTTTTCTGAATCTTCACCCGAGGAAGCTCAATTAAATGCAAATCAGAAAAAAATTATCACAACAGTAAAAGGCAATAAACACACAAAAAACGTTACTGTTGTTAAAGTCAAAAAACTAAAGGAATCACTTGTTAAAGACGCACTCACCGTATCACTTGCTGGAGAAAATATTACAGTAAAATCAAAAAGATTCGAGTATTTCGGCAAAGATGATTATATTTGGTCAGGAGAGCTAATAGGCAAATCAGGCTATATGCTGCTTGCTGTAAAACCAGAAGGAATAATGGGAGCTATTCAATATGATGATAAATTCTTTTTGTTACAGCCTCTAAAAAATAATTTCTGTCTTTTGGTAGAGCATGACATTTCTAAATATGAAAAGGCCGTATGTCCAATAGAACCTTCACCTCAAACTAATGGATTTGCCTTACAACAAAGAATGCAAACTATTGAAAATCCATGTACATTATCTGACGGTACTTTTTGCCCAGCCACAATTGATGTTCTCTTATTAATTACACCCGAAGCAACTAATTGGATAACGGAAAATATGGATTTTTGGTCACAAGTCCTTTACATACCACTTTTACAAGCTTTTACGAATTTAGCTTTACAAAACAGCGGAATATCTAATAAACAAATTAGAGTAAGAGCTGTGAATTTCAACACACCATTTTCAAGTAATCATAATATTGAGGTTGCTATAAACGATCTAATAAATAATACACAAGCACAGAATTTAAGAAACTTATATAAAGCTGATTTGGTTGTGGCAATTACAAATAACAACTATAATTTATTTGGGTCTCCTTATTTTGGACAATATGGAACCTTAGAATTAGAGGATGCCAAATCTTATGCAATTGTTGAAGTTCAACATTCTTTAGGGGGATTTTGGTCATTTCCACATGAAATTGGTCATTTATTAGGTGCGAGGCATAATAGATCCAATGATGGTATTGGCGATGATGATGAACCAAGTTGTGGACATGGATTTAGGTTTACAGATGGTACAGGCGTCATAAGAAAAACAATGATGGCTGTTGGTCATCAAAGCGAGATAGATAGAACAATCCTTCATTTCTCAAATCCAGATATTTCATATAATAATGCAGTGACTGGTAGTAATGTTACGGGTCAAGAAGCCAATAATACTAAAACTATACGCAATACGGGTTGTATTGTTCAAAATTTTAGGACTTCACCGGAATTGGATGCCTATATTTCTTATTCAGGGGTAACTTGTAATGTACTTCAGTTAAATGCAAGTGTGTCCCCCGCAGCACCTGGTATGCCAGGCCAGTCACCGTATACTTATGAATGGTTTTTGACATTAAACTCGATGTTTGATGATAATCCTGCTAATAGAATAGGAACTGGCTCGACAATTTACTTTTATAATTCAGGGATATCGAATTTTTGGATCCACCTACGGGTAACATCAAATGATGGTGTTGTAAAAGTTGTTTCTACTCCATTCAATGCAAGTTGTGATAATAATTATTACCTAACACAAGGCTCAACTAATCAAAATACGTCGGTAAACGTATACCCTAATCCAAGCAATGGCTATTATAACCTTGAATTTGACATCAATGATGAGCTTTCAAATACATCCATTGATATAGTTGATTTTCAAGGCAGAAATGTCAAAAATATTAAAAATGAAATTTTCACCAAAGGATTTCATGCTTTTAAGATTGATTTATCAAATATTCCAACTGGATTTTATATGCTGAAATTGCAAAATAAACAACAGTTTAACATTGTAAAACTTATAAAATTATGAAATTCTTTACCATTATTTTAATCTCTATATCCTTATTTGTGGCTTCTTGCAAAAAGCCAGTTGTTGAAACTGAAATAGCAGAAATGATTGATAATGTGAGAATTTTTAGACCCGGAAATATGAAATTCGGTCAAGCAAGTGCTACACTAAATAATAAGATTTGGACTGCCTCATCGGGCGCACATTTACGTGCTGATATTAAGGCAGTTGATGTTACTGCTGGTACATTTTTTGATGACTCTACCAACTATATAACTGAGATTTTTACATTTACAATTCCTAATAGATTGAATAAGTACTCTAAGTTTACACTCAAAACCTCGCTTGAAAGATTAGACAATGAATGCCTTATACATTATGGTTTAAAAGAGCATGATGGACCTTCAGTGAATTTTGTATTGGATACTACTAAAATATCAAATTATGTGGAATTAACTTTTCTTGATTCTACTCGAGTAGCTGTAAAGTTTGATTTAACCTTTAAGTCTTTGCCGAGAAGCGGAAGAAAAGACTTGGTATATCATTTTAAAGACGGTACTGTTGATGCAAAAATCATTAAATAACTGCTACCTAAAAAGTTTTAAGACAAGCCGTTTGTGTACCAATACACAAGCGGCTTTTCAATTAAAATAATACGGTCATTAAGAATATTTGCTGAAAACGCCAAAACTTGCAATACATCTTCACGTTCAACCCAATAAAACTCTTTTAACAAATCTCTTAGCTCAAAACGATGCGTAGAAAATAAGAAAATATATATTCTATCTGTTGATTTTTTACAAAAATACTGAGGGGTATATTTTTAAGTCAAAGCCAATTCTTTTTTAGAAGATTGTATTTTCTCCCATTCAGTCACAATATACTCCGCCATTTCAAGCACTATCACAGGCGGAAAGTCTGAATAATAGTTTTTCATAATTTCTACCAAAACATCCTTTGCACCCCATTCTGGATGTGTTTCTGCATATTTTTGAATGTCCATCATTGCAGAAAATTTAAGCGCAAGACGATACTTTTTTTTCAAATACGACTGTTGCCTCATTGATGCTACACGAGCCTCATCTGTTTCTACTACGATATTAATCTTCAGATTTTTAGGTCTTTCTATTCGTAGTTGGCTAATAGCTTCATCTATATAATCAGGATTGTTCATTTTTTTCACTTTTATAGTCAAATATATCAACTTTTTTGATTAATTACAAAATAATCATAGATTTTTCTTGGATTATAAATTTCAAAACGATTGGTTTCATTCTTTAAATCGCATCCTATTACATTAAAAATAGGTTCAATTTCAGACCACCTTTGTTGAAACCACGAGTAGCTGAATGTATGAAAATGCGGGATGTAAAAACGGGCAATTTATCGGATTTTAAGACAATGGAAAGTGATTTTGAAGGCAAAATCTGCTTTATTGTAGATGATATTTACGATGGTGGGGGTACGTTTGTCGGTTTGTCGGCTTTGTTGAAACGCCATAATGCGGGTAAAATAGTGTTGATAGTCAGTCACGGTATTTTCAGCAAAGGCTTTGATTTGGCGCATATTGATGCGATTTACACCACCAATTCTTTTAAAGATTTTGAAAACCTGCCTGATAATGTAACTTGTTTTGCAGTGAGCGATTATCTTTGACGTAAAAAGTAAAACATGTCTTTGCCAACCATTTTAACAGAAATAGAAAGATTGAAACTCGAATTGGATAGCTTCCACCCTATCCCCAATGACCGTTTGCAAAAAATCAACTATAAATTTAGGCTCGAATGGAATTATCATTCTAATAAAATGGAAGGTGGCACTTTGACTTTTGAGGAAACCCGCAGCGTGATGATGGAACAATTAGATGTCAGAGGCAAGCCACTACGAGATGTTATGGAAATGCGAGGGCATGATGAAATCATTAAAAACATCCAAAAAGTCGGGCGTGGTGAAATACGAATAACGGAAAATCGCATCAAAGAAATCCATAAAGCCATTATTTTTGATGAAGCGGATATGCCGGGGCGTTTCAAAAATTGCAACAATTATATCTACAATTATCAAGGCGAACGCTTCGATTTTACACCACAAGAAGAAACAATTGAAGCCACAAACAGTCTTACCAATTGGCTTGATAATGAATTGATGGCTGTTAAAAAGCATAAATCCAAGAAAACTGTTCCCGAAATTGCTTTTGAATACCATCTTCGCTTCTTGACTATTCACCCTTTTTTAGATGGTAATGGACGAACTGCACGGATTTTGATGAACTTGATTTTAATTTCTTATGGCTATCCACCTATTATTATTCGGACAGAAGAAAAGGATTTGTATAGCAAATATATTTCTCATGCCCAACAGTATGAAGAAAATCCTGTGCCTTTATATGAAATGCTGGGTAATCTTTTGATTCGTTCTTTTGAAATTTGTATCAAAGGGGCTAAAGGCGAAAGTATATTTGAGTTGGAGGATTGGGAGAAGCGTTTGCAATTGCTTGAATATCAAGCAACTAACGGCAATAATGTTTTGTTGAAATCTAATGAGACGGTCTATTTAGTAACAATTAATAGTATAGCTCCTATTTTTGAATATGCTGAAAGTAAATTTTCTATTTTCAATAAATTTTATGATAATTGTTCTAAATCAATATACTTTTTTAGTGGCATCGAAACACCTCTTAAAAGCATAGATTTAAAAGCAACTCTTGAGGGTTTAAAAAAAGACAATTATTTAGCTAATTTGAGTAAAATGAGTTTTAATTCACTCTGGACAGAATATAAAAATCTGAGTAAAAAATCTGATCATATTTATATTGAAATTGAAGTTTCATTTAAGAATGACGGCTTTTTGATAAAAAGCACTACATGTATTTTGGCACCTATAATTGAAAAAAAATACTCTGAAACACTTTCACATGAAGAAATAATTAATTTCATCAATACCATAGGAAATCAAATAACGGACGAAATTGAAAATAAATTAAAAGAAACATAACCAATGAATATTTCATTAAAAAATCGAAGAGCCTTCATAGGTGGCAGTTCACAAGGTATTGGCTATGCTATTGCTCATAAAATGGCAGAATGTGGCGCAAACGTCACTTTAACGGGGCGTAATGGTGAAAAACTGAAAGCGGCTGTGAAAAATCTGCCAAAAGCGAAAGGGCAAAAGCACGATTTCAAAGTCATAGATTTTACAGATTTGAAAAAACTGGAACGCACCTTAGCGCAATATGTAAAAGATACGGCTGAAATGCCCGTTTCCATCCTCGTTTTAAACTCGGGTGGACCTGTACCAAATTCCGCTTACAATGCAACCCCCCCTCAGTATTTGGACTATTTTAATGCCGCAATTATGGCAAGTCAAATGTTGGTACAAGCCTTTGTACCCGCTATGCAAGTGCAACATTGGGGGCGCATCATCACCATTGCTTCCTCTACGGCAAAACAACCCCGCATTGATTTGGGCATATCGAACACCATTCGGGCAGGTATGGTCAATTGGGCAAAATCATTGGCAATGGAATTGGGTAAAGATGGTATTACGGTCAATAATCTATTAACAGGCTTGATTTTCACTGAAAGATTGGAATCTTTGATTGATATTCGGATGAAAAATGCAAACTTGGATAGAGATACTGTTGTGAAACAAATGGCTGCGACAATTCCTGTGGGGCATATTGGTCAGCCCGAAGATATGGCTAATGTTGCCACTTTTTTAGCTTCTGACTTAGCCGCTTATGTGAATGGGGTAAATATTCCAGTTGATGGTGGTTTGTTAAGCACTTTATGATTATCTCTTAAAAATGGTGAAAATACTGAGGGGGGTAGTTTTCAATTAAAAGTTGGCAACGTCAATTAAAAAGTTTATTTTTGTAAAAAAATGAAACCTAATTTATATAAATATGCAAGGGTAAATGAGTTGGTTTGTCAAATAACCGCTAATAAAAGTTTGCAAACCTTTTTTATGCTCTACCTCATGGCGGAAGATGAGGTTCAAAAAGACAAGCTAAATTATGAATTTAGAGAAGCATGGAAACACCTGTCTGAATTGGAAATTAAAAATTTGAAAAAAGATTTCACAAACAGTTTTAAAAAACTGTTACCTTTATCAAAAGAACTTCATAAAGAAGTTTCGAGTTATAAAACAGAAAAATAGCTCGTGGTTTTAAATCTACTTAAAAAAAAGAACCCCTCAATATCGCGCGATTCGTGATACTGAGGGGTCTTAGTTTTGGTTAAAAAACAGCTTTGTTTCGCTATTTCTAACAAAGGTAAAACATTAATGTGGAACACCCGAATATTTTCCATTGTTTATTTTCCACAATTGATTATCTAAGAAATTGACATCGGCATCGAGGTTGAAATCGCCAAATTTATATTGGTCAAATGTACCTGATTGCCCTTTCCACAATTGCGTATCGTTGAAATTGATGTCAAAATTTGTCGTGAATGTATCTTTTTTACCGTCTCCTGCATACATCGTCCATTTTCCACCTTTCAATTTTTGACCAAAAGATGGAGGGTTGGTGCGGATGTACGAATCGGCTGTGGTGAAATCGAAGTTCATTACACGGTTTTCAATAGACACTTTTCGATACGACAGTACGCCCATGTGGTTTCTATGTTCTATTAAAACAAAGTACGAACCGTTTGGAATGGCGATACAGCCTTGCGAGAATGTAATCGTGCCGTTTTCGTGCAGCCAACCTGCCACCCGATAAAGCGGCGTATAACTCAAGGTATCAGCTCTCAAAGTTAGCAACACCCAATCCGTTACCGTTGGCGGGTAAGTGGTTATGGTATCGCCTTCTGTGCCAGCGTAACTCCACGGTGCACCTTTGTAGGGTTGCCCTTTCGGGGTTGCTATGGCAAATTGACCGATAGGCGTTTGACCCGGTAGCAAACCCCGTTGATTTAATATAGTAGTCATTTTACTGGTAGAAGTTTCATAAGCTCCTTCAAGTAAAACTTTCACCTGCATCGTTACACAACCCGCTACAATATTGATTTTTATAGAAGCCGTATCGCAATACCCACTCTGATTGCAAATTCGCACGCAGAAACTGTCTTGTCCTATGAAAAGGCTGTCCGAAGTGTAGTTAAAACACACTTGTCGTGTCAGATTATTGACCGTCAAACCTGACACAGAGCCATGTAAAGGCATTCCACACAAAGTAGGTATAAACGTATGCAAAGGGTTATTATCGGCAATGGGCAAGCAAAGCGAGATAGTTGTATCTTGCCAAACGGTCAAATTTGTGCCTGATACTGAGGGGGTAGTTGGCAGAGAATTTCGCCAATCTGTTTGGGTTCCTGTATTCGGATATTGGGTTAAAACGTTAGTAATGCCTGCATGAGGAGAGCCAAAAGCGGTGTCATTATCATCAATGGCATCATCTAAACCGTCTTTATCAGAGTCGTTATTTGACAAAATTAGAGCACCTTCAAAGGTGTCAGTGCCGCCTTCGTTGTCGCTGTTTGCGTCCAAATAATCGGGTATTAAGTCATTATCGGTATCAATAGGCGTTGTGCCTGTGCCATAATTATTCCATAAGCCTGTTGCGGTCAGAGTTCCACTGGGTATCATAAATCCAGCAGTTGTCTGAGATTCTATAATGTCGGGGATGCCATCATTGTCACTGTCCAAATCAAAATCGTTTGTGATGCCATCATTATCTGTATCCACCATGCCTTCTGTGGTGTCTAAAATACCATCATTATCATCGTCAATATCCGTGTAATTAATGATACCGTCTTTGTCTTTGTCGCCCAAAGCGCGAATAGCATCGGGGCAATAGTAACCATCGTTGACGCTCATGCCGCCCGCTGTTGTGATAATCAAACTTGTTGCCCCTGTTGCCACATCTACTTTATAAATTTTACCTGACACGTTGCTTGAAATATAGATTTCACCATCCGCCCCTGCCCATTGACCGCCATAAGTGCCAGAGCCATTTGTGGTGACGTCGCCTGTCAAAGTTAGGGTTGAAACGTTATTTGAAAGCGGGTCATAAATACTTAAAGTTGTACCATTTGCACTGTAAAACTTTTTATCAACTCTTCTAAAAACCATATCCGCGCCCCAAACAGCAGAGCCTGTGGGGGTATAATGGATTTGGCTATTGTCTGAAAGTTTTACTTTCAAAAACTGGTTGCCGTGTTTTGCCCACCAATAGCCGCTTGTATCGCAATCACCTGCTATGATAAAAGGGCTGCCGAGATTAACGCCCATATCAAAAACGGTATTATTGGCTCCTATTTTTATAAAACGGGTCATACCAGACACGTTCAAAACCCCGTAAGCAAAGCCTGTTTTTTCATTCACTCCTATGGCATTCATGCCTCTTGGACCTGAACCGACGACGGTGTAACTCAGCGTTGGCACATTTAATTGAGCGAATTTGGTAGAGCGATTTTGTGTAAAAATTTGATAAAATGAGGGGCTACACGCTATGGATTGCCCACCATTTGCACAATCGCCTGTGGTGCTTACGGTCAAATCATCGGAGGTATTTGCGGCTAAATTGCCTATAAAAGGCACAATTGTATCTTGGGTTGAAATAGAGCCTAAGCTGTTGTGAAAAATACCTGCCATAGCTGTGTTTGCTACTTTGAAAATAGCGGTAATTATGACCGAATCGCCCGCAGGAATATCAAAACTCCCCCATTGTAAAACACCTGTAGCATTGGTCGCAGGAACGGTATTGGCAGAATAAGTTGCTCCACCTGTGAGTTGAACAGTATCTACTAAAAACACTAAACCTGTTGCCAAAGTATCTGAAATAACCACATTTCGAGCAGGATTGGTACTTGTATTTCTAACTATTAAAGTATAATCACTGATGCCATTTAGACAAACAGTTGAAGCACTGACCTCTACGCTATGTTCCAATTTTGCACCCCGACAGACTTTATAAGGTATGGGTGCTGTTTTCAATAAACATTCTCCATTTAAAGTATCAATATCTGACCCAACATTTAAACCGCGCACATAGCCCAAAGAATCATAAGTAATGGCGTAGATATAGTACCAGCCCGTATTTAAATTAGAATACTGCACCTTAGGTGTTCCTACGGAAAGGGTGTTCGTAATTTGTAAAATACGCCCTGTGGTATCGGTCAATGCAAATTTATTTGTATGACTTGGGTCTGTACTAAAACCTCCATAAGTCGCTGATATTGAACCATCTGTACTATTACAACACGCATAAGGTTCTGTTTGAATGGTCGTTACTGTTGAAGTATCATTGCTGCAATATGTACCATTGCTGATAAGGACTCTGTATTTTTGATTGTTAATGGCATTGTTAAAACTCAATGTATCGCCCGTAAAAGGAATATCTGTCCATGAAGTACCGCCATTGGTTGAAGTTTGCCATTTAAGAACATTGCCCGTTTTGCCACTCACAGCTATCCTGTCTGCATTATAAACATCGCATAACGTTTGACCGCCAACCAAACTTGTTGTTCCACCTACTGTGGGTGTTGCACAACAAAGGGGCGCATTTAAAACAATACTTGTATCTTTATAACACAAGCCTACACTGTCTTGCACGCGAATTAAAACCGTTCCAGCTATCAAATTATTGAAAATATTGGAAGTTTGCCAAGTAGCCCCACTGTCTCTTGAATATCTTAAATTTGAACCCGTTGCTGTTATTGTGACAGTGCCATCATTTAAAACAGGGCAACTTGTTACACTCGGGTTTGTTTTTGAAATATTGGGAATATTGATAACAGAACAAGGCAGCATACATATTTTATACAATAAAGGCAATGAAATATTGACACACGTACCCGTTACAGCCGTTATATTTTGATTAGCCGTTAAACCTGTAATGCCACTTGCTGTTTCATAATTCACAGCATAAAAACGGTATTTACCCGCAGACAAGCCCGATACTGAGGGGGTGGTTAAAATCTGTAAAATCTTACCTGTACTATCGGTTAAAACATATTTTTGGGTGAAACCTGCACCTGTATTTTGACCTGCAATAGTAGCGGTAATTGTTCCAGTTGTATTATCACAAGCGGGTTCGGCACAATCGGGGTCTTCGCCGTCTATTTTACCGTCGCCATCATCATCGAGTTGATTGTTGCAGATTTCAGTACCTACACATATTTTATACAATAAGGGTAGCGAAATATTTACGCACGTTCCAGTTACGCCGCTTATGTTTTGATTAGCCGTTAAACCTGTAATGCCACTTGCTGTTTCATAATTCACAGCATAAAAACGGTATTTACCCGCAGACAAGCCTGATACTGAGGGGGTGTTTAAAATCTGTAAAATCTTCCCTGTACTATCGGTTAAGACATATTTTTGGGTGAAACTTGCATTTGTATTTTGTCCTGCAATAGTTCCTGTAATTGTACCTGTGGTATTGCTACAAGCGGGTTCAGTACAATCGGGGTCTTCACCGTCTATTTTACCATCGCCATCATCATCTATTTGATTGTTGCAAATTTCTGTATCGGCAACATTCGTTACCGTTATTGCCACATCTTGAATGACGCATAATTGAGGCGTGCCATCATCACAAACTTTTATTTTAATATTATACACATTATCGTTACTCGCATCTGTTGGATTTTCAAAATCGGGACTTGTATTAAAAGTCACTGCACCCGTTGTTGGATTTATTGAAAATAAAGCATTATCTGCGCCACCTGTTTCAAACGAATAGGTCTTGGTTTGACCAGCATCAGCGTCATTTGCAATGACTGTATAAGCTGTTCCTGTGCCATTTTCAGCAAAATTAGCAGTTGTGGCAGACGTAATTGTAGGGGCTTCATTACAAGTTGGTGCGGTTAAAACGATGGTTGTATCTATTAAACAAGTTGAAACACTGTCTTGAATCCGAATGGTTGTTGTTCCTGCTGTCAAACCATTGAAAGCATTGGAAACTTGCCAAGTTGTACCCGTATTTTTTGAATACCGTAGGTTAGAACCTGTTGCGGTGATAGTAATTGACCCATCATTCAAGTTAGGGCAACTTGATATGGCGGGGTTTGTTTTTACAATAGATGTGATAATGGGTTTACCACAATCGGGGTCATCGCAGTCTATCAAACCATCGCCATCATCGTCTATACCATTTGTACAGTCTTCGGGTGCTTGCGAACCCATGTATCCAAAAGTTGAAAAGTTTTGAATGTTAAAAAACTCTACGAAGGATAAGCCATTTTCAGTGCCTACTGAATCGGGTGTCAAAAACGTGGCATTGGTCAAACCTGTGGCTGTTAAATTCGATAAAACATTGGCTTTTGTATGGGCAGGGTGTTTGAACCAACGGCGATTTGCGGTTGGTAATGTTGAAAATTCAGAAGGATTGTAATAAATACGAACTTTTATGCCACCATTTATAGGATGTGTGCCAGTAGCTTCAATGCTAATCAAACGATGTGCTATTGCTGTTGTAAAACCGCCACTTGATTGGCTATTAGTACCCGTTACGGTTGCATCTATGACCACATTTGTTGGCTGAAACACATTGTTATTAGGGTTTATTGCCAACATATCTTGGGAAGACCCTGCCGATTTGTAATAATTATACGAACCTTTGGGGCAAAAATCAACAATAGAAAGTACCGACCCAAGTGGCAATAAAGTTGGTAATGAGGTAAGACAATGGCTGTTATCGGGGACAACAGTTACAGAAGGCGTACACGTACCCGTAGCAGATAAGGCATTAATGGTCAAAGTTCTTGACCCTGCCGAACCACTACCATTGTAACTAATGGGTATTGTAACTGATGTTTGACCTGCTGTAAGGGGTATAATTGCGTTAGCTGTAAATCCAGAACCTGTTACAGTAAAAGCGGCACTACCAGCCGTTGTGCCTGTAATGAGTAGAGTTAAATTGCCTAATTGTCCACTTGTGCCATTTGCCATAAATGTACCTGTCGAAGTGGCTGTTGCACAATTAAAATTGAAAGTGGAAGCACAAATAAGCGAACCGCCATAGGACGTTTCTGTATTCACAAATGCGCCATAAACACGGATGGTATTTAAACCACTTAGCAAAGAACCCACGCTTAATCGGATTTCATCAAAAGGCAAGGTTGCTATAAAACCAATATTATAAGCACCCGAACCCAAACCCGTCCATTGGGTTGTTACAGTAAAATTAAACAAATTATTGGCTGTTTTGGACTCTTGTAAAACACCATTATTATAGGTTGAAACCGTCATAGAACCCAATAAATTCAATTCCAAAAGGCTGTTTTCATCTTTAATCGTAAACCCTGCTGCAGTTCCCGCAGGATAAGTATAAAGGACATCCTGAACGGCAACAGCACCAGAAGCGGCTAAACCTGCCAAAACGTTAATCGTTGCATAATCCGTTGTGCTTGCCGTGAGTAGATTATCTGTATTACTGACAGAACAACCCACACAAGCCACACCCGATAGCCCCGTCAAAAGCCCGTCTATCACAACAGGATAGTCGGGATTGTTGAAAGAGTAGGTTTGATTACAAGCAATGGTGGCAGCACAAAATTTTTGGACAACAGCATTATAAATTTTAGTTGTACCAAGACTTACGCCATTTTGATTTAACGTAATTTTAATTTCATCAAAACTCATATTTGTTACAAAAGCAACAATTTGCCGACCCGAACTGCTCAATAAACCACCCGATATTGCCAAACTGCTGCCCGAAGCTGTTTCCCTTTGCACGCCATTCAGATAAGTCGTTATTGTGGTACTATTAAAAAGTCCTACACCCAAAGCGGTCACATTTTCAATATCGAAACCTACTAAATGCCCTGCGTCATAAGTCGTAGCATGGTCTTTCACTGCCAAAGTCGCGCTACCTATACCCACTGGAAAAAGGACGCTTGCAAAATCGGTTGTACTTGGGCTAATAGCCGATTCTGGATTGGATATTGTCGCAAGGGCAACGCCACTGATGCCTGTATTCGCATAATCAATTTCAGTCGCAAAGGATTGGGCGGGTGTTGCATTTTTGTTCAAACCTGTTTTTGTATTGCAAACCAAACTCGGCGATGCACAATATTTACGCACAACAGGATAATACACATCATAAGTAACGGCTAATCCTGCGACACTGTTAAACGTAATTTCAATGGCATCAAAAGGCTGTGTGGTATAAAAACCAACTTCATATTTATTGGCTACCAAAGTAGAACTCACGCCAATCAATGAACCTGCGGAACTTGTTTCTGCCAAAGTGCCGTTATTATACGTTTTAACCGTTATCGCACTCAATAAACCTGCACTCACCAAAGAGGCATTATCTATCAAATAACCTGCAAAATTACCTGCTGAATAGGTATTCGTAGCTTCAGTCACGCGCATTGTTGCCGATAAGCCTAAGCCGACTGCCAAGTTTACTCTTGCAAAATCGGTTGTACTGCTGTTGATAACATTAGCCGGGATACGTGTACTACCACAACCCAAGGGTAAACCCAAAACGCAACCCGCACTACTTTCCCAATACACTGTACCAACACCACTTGTGGACGTTGTTTGGCTCAATGTTCCTGTAATGGTTGGTGGAATAAAAGGTGTTGAATTGAGGGCATTGCAGGGCAAATTCTCTTGTTGGGCAAGAGCCACTTGGCTTCCCAAACAGAGCAAGAGCACGCATATTTGCCAGAGCCAAAACAAGCTGTTTCGATAAAAATTTAGCCAATTATTTTTTAACACTGTTAAAATGCCTCCCTCCCGACTTTGTCGGAATGTTCGATCAATATAATGACAAATAAGCTGCGCCTTATGTGTCAAAGCCCAAGTTTTGGGAAAGAAAGCGTTGGTTGCCTTTGTGTGTAACAATCGTTTCATGTTTATTTGTAACTAATTTATAAACGTTATATGTTTTGTAAAATATTGACTATCAAATAGTTATTTCAATATTTTTAGCTTTTTCAACCTATTGAGTATTTGCTTAAACTAAGGTTTTTTTTAATTTTAAATAAAAACCATTGGTATAAGTGTTGTATTTTCATTTTTTAGTTTTTGACTTTTTTTTTAGTCAAAATACTGAGGGGGGGTAAACTGTATTTTACATTTTTCAAATTTAAACCTATTTAAGTCTATATATACTACTGACAATAGTTCGGTAATTTTTTTAAAATATTATCAAATTAGACTTTCTTTAAAAATCAAGTAAAATTTTGTTTCGATATTTTAGCTATAACTTTGACAAAGTTTGGAACTTTGTCAAAGTTGTGCTGAAAACGAAATTTTATTTTCCGCTTAAAAAATTACCGAACTATTAACTGAACTGTTAAACATTTAATATGTATCCTGTAATGCTTTTTTTTATTCGTGCGAAGATTTAGTAGTAAGTAGTAGAATTGAAATAAACGCTGTTATTAACTAACCACGTCCTTTAGGGCGTGGGCTGGGAATAGAGCTTAATTTAGGCTTTAGCCGCTTAACTTTTTGGTATTAAGATGAGCGGCTAAAGCCTAAAATGGTTTAATTTCTGCCCCACGCCCTAAAGAGCGTGGTTAGTCAATAACAGCGTTTATTTCAATTCGACTACTTATAAAGTCTATATTTAAAATTTTAAAAAACATAATATGAGTAAGCAAAAAAATTTAACGACTTAAAACCCCTGCATTCGCCGCACATGACACAACAGCACAAGACACATTCCCACTCAAATTGCTCCCATAAGCGTCACCACCATTGCCATAAATCGTCATACCATTTGCCGTTTGAAGGCTTTGAGAATTGGGGAATATAAAGGGGTCATTGGTATTGTTTATCAAAGCAATAGGTGCGCTTGGACACGTTCCACTATTGCTGAATGAAAACAATAAAATATCGGTATTCGCTGGAATATCAAAACTTACTGAAGGGTTTGATGATGCGCTGTATTCAAAGAGAATATAGTCTTTTGTAGCGTTTTCAGTAGGCGCATTGGCTCGTGAGATTGTCCACGACATAGCTGTTGCGCCGCCGCCTGTTCCGCCTGTGATGCTTGTTGGTTGAAATTGGGCTGCCCCTGCGCCTGTTGGTACTACGAGCGTCACTTGTGCCGATGAAATCAAGCGGTCGGGATTGCCGATATAAGCAGTTGTTGAATTCATATAGACCTCGTATTTTGACGTAGCATTGTTGTACACCAATTTAAAACGGACGGGTGTGGCAGCTTTTAATGATAAAAGAGTGCCTAAAAATAGGAAGAGTGTGAAACTTAGTTTTTGCATTTTTTAAATGGTTTTGTTATTTTTATTTTACTTTATTTTACTTTTTAAAATATTCGACCCACCCCAATTGCCCCCCTACCCCCAAAGGGGGAGTACACTCGAAATGCTGTTAAAAATTGTGGTAATTTTCAATCTCATTTCCGATGTACTCCCCCTTTGGGGGTAGGGGGGCAATTTGAGGCGGACTTGTGCATAGGTTTAGTAAACGGAAATTTTTTTTTTTGAAAAAAAAAATTTCCGTTTACTAAACCTATGTACAAGTCTCCCTATTTCACCACAACAAACTTCTGCACACCCGATACCCGCCCCTGTGCATCTTGAATATGAAATAAATACAAGCCCACCGCCCAATTAGAGACAGTAACACTCGCTTTTTCTCTATTTATACTGAGGGGTATGTTTTGGCGCGTGATTTCTTTCCCAACCATATCTTTGATAATCAACTGCCCTTTTGAGGCATCTTTTACCGTCATTTGATACTCAATTGTCAAGTCTGTACTGGCAGGAATGGGAAAGGCAGACAGTATTTTAAATGGACTATTCAAGTCTGTAACACTTGATGCTATTGCAGAACAATCCGCTTTTTTAGTTAAAACACCCGTCACCGCTTCGCCTTGTACGCCCATGACGCTTAGATGGTTTTTCACATTATAACCCTCTTTTAAGACCTTCGATACTGAGGGGTCATTGTCGTCAATCAATTCTACCAAACCAACACAATCGGTGCGGATATTGGTGAATGTGAAAAGCGGGGTTTCCTTACCCATTTCGTAAGGGATATTGCGTGTTCCCATCGTTTTTAATGAAAATGAAATATAGTCGTGTTGTGCATCAGCTTTTGGGCTTTCTAAATGCACACTGTTTACCCATTCTACCCCTGTTTGCAGGTTTTTAATATCGCCTGCGGTGAAACGGACGTGGGCGGGTATTCTGACCGTTACTTGTGCCGTGCCTGTGATGTTTTGAGGCATCGTCAAGGTTTTTTCAGGCAACATACTGACCATGTATGTTTTTTTATCTGCCATCAAAGTCAATTGCAATTTGACTTGGGCTTGGCTTTTTAAACTCATGCCGATTAAAGCGGCGTATAAGATTGATTTTTTCATTGTTTTTATTTAAGTAGCTTCGGCTTCAGCCGAACCCGTTTAAACGGCTTTAGCCGTTGTAAAAAACTTACCCTAAATCTGCGAACTAAATTAATCGCATTGAACGGCTAAAGCCGTTTAAACGGGTTCGGCTAAAGCCGAAGCTACATATTACGGTAATTGTTGATAAATAACATAAGAATTCAAAGCATTCAAATTCAGCAAATGCCCTAAAAGACCAAACAATATCGTATCCAATTCATTGTCTGTGGACTGATAAATCACCTTGCCATCTAAGTTCATGTCCTCACGGGCGTAGGTATTATTGACAATATAGTTCGCTGCAAAAGCCGAATTGCCCACATCGCCTAAGACTTTGAAATACACAGGGTCGGTATCATTGCCCCCACTTGTGAAGGACACATAAGCATTGATATTGGTATTTCCTGCCCACAATGCCCGTTTTAGACCCACTGTTTTTTGAGCATGGACATTGCCTGTTACGCCACTCCGTTGATAATTGACCGTTAAAATACTTGTAAAATCAACAGAAGTCGTTGTGCCACTCAAAGCACGGGTTGTAGCGGTCATTACGCCCAAATGGTTTCTATGACGCACCGCTACGTAGTAATTGCCAGAAGCAGCGATTAGAGTAAGCGGTGAAACGCCATCCGTGTCCACAATATCCCCATCTCGCTGCAATAAAGCGGCTTTTCGGGCAACTATGGTTGTTGGCGTAGTGGCATCACGGAGTTCTACCAAGACCCAATCCACGATGGCATTTATGCCAGACACGCTCAATACTGAGGGGGTCGTTGTTTCAGTGCCAGAGTAAGCAAAATCTGTTAATCCGCTATAAGGTTGAGCGGTTGGGATGAGGTTTTTCACCCGCAATTCATCGTGCATCAAACCTGTTAGTGTATTATAATTGCCCGATAAAAGGACTTTTATAGAGACTAAAACATTACCTCCAACACAAACTTTATACGCTAATTGATTGGTAAACTTAGCACATGCGCCACCAATAGCTGTAATATTCGTACCCACTGTCATTGTAGGCAAAGGCGTTTGGGAAGCATCATAAACGACCCGATACACCAAATAATCCCCAACAGCTACACCATTAATAGTTGTCTGATTGATAGCTGATGCGTATTGAATAACACCACTCGCATTGGTCATAATAATCCTACTGTCATAAGTGGCAAGTGAGGGCGGCGTTGTGACTGTAATGGAGATATTCCCCGTTGAATTGTCGCAACTCACACTTGTACAAGCGGCTGCGCTTGTAGCAATCGTGACAGGTGCAGCATTTTCATCTAAACAACCTGCACCATTATTGACCACAGCACGGTATTGTTGTCCGCTGGCTGTGTTTGTAAAATTATAATAACTGGCTGTTGACGTAATAGGCGACCATGTGCCACCTGCATTTGTGGAAGTTTCCCACCGCACAACATCGCCCGTATTGCCTGTAAGCATTGCCGAACCAATATTTGAGGCATTACAAAGTGTGCCACCACTATATGTTACCGCACCACCAACCGTTGGCACTGCACAAGCAACCGAAACACCAAAGGAATAAACAGTATAAGTATTGGGTATCAATGCCGCATCAGTTGTGATTGAACCCGCAGTTAAAGCGCTTGCGCCTCCTAAAATGGAGGTTGCGTCCACGGTTGAAGGGATTTTCACCCATTGTGTACCATTCCAGCCCACTATTGTAAGATTGGCAAGGGTACTGCTTGTGAGTGTTCCAATAGCACTATTGGCATCCCAAGTAAGTGAAATTTTAGTAACTGTAGTACCTTTTATATCCCAATATTCTTTATCTGTCACCAAATTTACGTTTGTGCCTTTTGATGAAATTGAAAAAGGTGCGCCTGTTGGCAAAGCAACTTCAGTACCTCCTGCCAAACTACTTGTTGTGGCGGTTGTGGGGTTTACACCATAGTAAGCGGCAGATGTCGGGGCAGCATTTGAAGCAGCCGTAATAGCCGCAGGACGGTATTTGCCATTATCGCCAATAGGAAATGTGAAAGCACTCGTGCTGTATGTTGTGGCATAGCCATCAATAAAGGCATTGTCGCTGGCATTGAGCCAACTTGAGCCTTGAAGGAATCCATAACTACTGCTTGTGCTGCGCTCACTGCCAATAATGCCGAGGCTAATAGTGCCACTGCCTGTTAGGAAATTATGTTGCCCTACCATGCTTGTGATACCTCCGCCATAGACATAAGCACTGCCCGAGCTTGATGATTGTGCGTGCGTTTTCTCATGTAAATTCAAAAATATCACGACACACAACCACAATGAAATTTTACTTTTGTGAAGTAATTGTATCATCAGCTTTTGTATTTATTTTAAAATTTGTAAATCCACCTTTTAATAGCGGTGTTAAAAATGTAATGTATCAACTCTAAAAACTTATCTTCAATCGTTGATTTATACTCAAAATATTGAGAAAGTCCTTTTTATTAATTAGGCAATGCCAATATTTGAATCGCTAAATTTGAGGGCGAAAAGACAAAATTAGAAGTCGCACTAAAAAAAGTCCATGGGCTTGCGCCACCATTAACCGTATAATAAACATCAATACTATAAGTACCCGCTGGCAATGCCGTAACACTCAAAGACAAAGCAGATCCTGTTGCACCATTGTGCCCACTTGCAGCTCTTTGAATAAGCATTGTTGATGATTGAGATGTTCCGACAACAACATTACTCGAATTTCTTATCGTATAATAAGCCTTACCCATCACACTAAGGTTATTATTGACACCACCGCCATCATCAACACAGCCCGAACAAGGCGTACCACCACTGATAGTACCTGTGCTAACGACATCCGAAGCCCTTGCAAGTGTAAAAGTAAAGATACCTGCTTGCGATTTATACACACCTGAGCTTTCTACTTGATTGCTCCAATTCCCCGCAGTGATTGGCGCATTGTAAGCAGGGGTTGTCTGAATAAAAGTTACAGGAGAGGCAGATGATGGCGTTGCCCAAGAAGCCAAACCTGCTGCATCAGAAGTTAAAACTTTTCCAGCACCTGCACCAACAACGACTTGAAGCGCATCCGTTTTAGTGCTACCAATCACCTCTAAGTTGGCATTTGGTGTCGTTGTGCCAATTCCTACTTTACCGAGGTCGGTCATCACCAATGAGCTTTTGAATATCCCATTATTGCCCATATCTAATGTTCCACTCCCATAGTTCAATAAAAATAAACTATGAGATGTAGGATCTACCCCCAAATAAGCATTTCTAACGCCTTCGTCTTTAACACCCATGAGTGGTGTATTGGCATGATTTGCCCCATTTGACACGATGGCAACAGGTTGTGCTGTGCTGTTTCGTATGGTAAGCATATCCGTTGGCGTTGTTGTGCCAATTCCTACTTTACCTGTGGCTTTATCAACGGCGAGTTTTATGCCATTGGTTGCCTCAACTTCGAGGTTGAGTGCGGTGTTGATTGTTGTGGGGTTGCTACCCACTTTAATTTGTGCATTGGCGTAGCCAAAAGTGAGTGTTGCCGCAATTGCAAGTAATGTCTTTTTCATTTTAAAAATTATTTTTGTATTTAATTGTTGAAAATATTTTTTTATGGTGTCAGCCGCTTTTAAGGCGGCTGACACCTGTTTATTCTTTTGTTTAAAAACCTATTACAGTTTTTAGGTAGATTTTTAAGCACTAAAAAATTGAATATGTTTGGGCAAAAAATTTTGCCTTGCCTGTTATTTACCAATACCCCCCGGTGTCCAATTACAACTGGCTGCTTGTACGGCTGCTGCTGTCGGCGTCGGTGTTCCTATATTATTGCTTGTATTGGTTTCACCTATTACTGGGAATGTATTGGCATTAAAAACTGGATTTGTGCCCACTACTGACGCATTAGGTGTGACTGGCACATTGAATGTGCTGCTGCCTCCTGCTGCAATAGGTCCTAAATTGGTACACGTCACTGTTGGTGCAGATGTCAAACACGTCCAACCATTGTTAATAAAAGTTGCAGGGGCGGTTACGCCTGTTGGCAATGTTATAGTTGTTGTGATAACCCCTGGGGCTGAACCTGTTCCAACATTGTTTAAGGTAATCGGCAAATTGCTTGCTTGTCCTACTACCAAAGCTGGATTGGGTTGCCCAATCGTTGTTGTCAAATCGGGTGCAGTTAAAACAACTACGGCTGTTGATGCCGTTGTCGGCGTTGCAGCATTGTTGCTGGTATTGGTTTCACCCGAAACAGGATTTGTAGTCGCATTGAAAGTAGGCGTTGAACCAACCAATAATACACTTGGCGTTATTGGCACATTGAGTAAAATACTGTCATTCACTGCAATTGGACCCGCATTGGTACACGTTACCGTTTGACCACTTCTGTTACAAGTTGAGCCATTAGTCGTGAAATTAGTGGGTGTAGATACGCCCGTTGGTAAAGTAACGATTGTTGTAATAACCCCCGAAGCCGAAGCACCGCCCACATTTTTCACCGAAACAGGTAAATTACTGGCTGTATTGGCTACCAATGACGGATTGGGTTGATAAATCGTTGTTTTCAAATCGGGTGCTGTACAGGCATTTATTGTCACCGTCACGGCTGTTGAAGTCGGGCTAATACACCCATTTATTTTATCTAAAAATGCTGCATAATAGACACCCGCACCGACAGCCGTACTGTCTGCAACTCTATTCGATAAAGTGGCAGGTGTAGCTGTATGCCATGTTGTTACAACACCACTTGGGCTATTATCTGGTACAATAGTGCTTAAATTAGCCATTGTTGCGGGGCAAATATTCGTTTTTGTCGCAGATACTGAGGGGGCATTGTTTCCTGCATTACAAACGACAATACCACAGGCAATAAAACTGGTTTCAGTAGCATTATTTGAGCCTGTTGCAAAACCTGTTGTAATCGGTGTAGCAATTGGCGTTACGGCAAAACTACCATTTGAAGTTGCCAAATAAACATAGATACCATTTTGAGACCCTACCCCATTATTGTCAATGGTTGAAATATAATCCGCTTTGCCATCGCTATTCACATCGGCGAAGAAACTTTGTGTGCCGACATTATAATTCGCAAAATCTGTTAAACCAACGCCAGGGTTTGTGGAGGCTTGGGTTAAAACAGCATTAGTCGCAAAAGTACCATCGCCATTGTTTAAAAAAGCCCAAATTTGAGGTGTCCCATCCATGCCTTCTGCGTGAACATAATCCAAGTCGCCATCAGCGTCCACGTCTGCAAATTGTGAGTATTCATCGTCCGCACTGCCCGAAGAATTACTCGTACCACTGTCTTGAATATCCGCATCAAAATAAGGATAGGCTTGAAAACTGCCGTCACCATTGCCCAACCAAACCCGCATGTGTCCGGGGTCATAAGTGCCTACTAAGTCAATCGAACCATCATTATTGACATCTGCCACTAAAAATAATTCAGCACCTGAAATCCCACTTGTGAGATAACCCGTAGCAATTAAAGTAGAAGAAATGCGGGTTAAAGCAAATTTACCATCGCCAGAACCCAAATACACATGGACTTGGGCATCATTTCCAGAGAAAATATAGTCCACATTGCCATCACCATTTGCGTCACCAATCCAACCTTGTTCACCAGCCGATTGACCTGCAAAACCATTATTTGTACCCATTTGCATACCTGTTGTCACAATTGGCGTTGTTTGGAAAGTGCTGTTGCCATTGTTTAAATATACATAAATGCTGTTGGCATTGTCTTCTGTTACATGTATCATATCCACATCGCCGTCATTGTCCACATCAGATGTATAAGTTGAAGCAAACACATCATTGCCAAAAACTTCCGTTCCTGTATTGTTTCTATTAAAACCAGTTTGCGTAATGCGGGTATTGCTGAAAGTGCCATCACCATTTGACCGCCATGCAGAAAGCCCTTCGGTAACAGCACCACCGCCCGATGCCGCATAAGTCGCATCGTCACCGTGAACAAAAGCCAAACCATTGTTACAAGTCTGAACCACCACTTCTCTACCAAAAGTGAAAACATCACCATTTTTGAAATTATAGGTGGCTTGTTTATTCGTTAAAGCAATTTCATCTATTGTACCTGTTGCAAAATTGCCGTCTCCGTCTGTATCCACTAAAAGATAATCGGCATTAGAGTTTATTTTCACCGTAACGGGTCCTACTGTACCTGTTTCTTGCACTTTCCATTGTCTATTCATGTATTTAAATGGAAAAATAGGCGTGTAAGAACTCGGCGTATAAGTCACATTATAACCCGCAGCCAAGCCGTTACTGCCCCATATTTCAAAAGAATTATCGGCTGCAAATGTATTGGCGTTGGCTTCATTTGTGGCAGCAATTGACCCCAAACTCATTGTTGGACGCACCCCTTGATTGCCACTTTGCGATTGTTTTTGATTTAAACCTTGACACTTTTCATAGGCAATACCTGCAATATCCTTAGAATAACCTGTTGTATCATACACCACATTCCCTGCACCATTCAAATAAGGCTGTTTCAAAGTAGTCCCATATTTTATAGCCAAATAAGAATAAACACGCTGCATTTCAGCATCTGTCAATTGGCGGTCATACACAATCACTTCGGGAACTAACCCAAGCCATTGAGCATCACCACTCGAACCGACATAAATACCATTGCCAAATAAAGCGTTTTGATTGGCTGAAATAGTCGTATTGTCCTTAGAACCATTCACATAAGCAATCACATTATCCGAGCCAGCCGCAACGTTATTGGTTGTCAAACCAACAATATTACCATTTTGATTGGTTGAGCCATGACCCAAACCGTTCAATCTATAATTGGGCGTTGTATTCCCCCATTCGGCATCAACACCTGAATAAGGGTTGAAACCATAAGGACTAACGCCATCTGTTTGAAAATCAAGACCTAAAAAATTGCCATTTCCGTAGCCCATGCCCATTGGTGCACGCAATTCAGCCGTATTTGTTCGGCGGTCAATTGCCATTGCAATAGTCGTAAAAGGCGCAGTATTGCTGAAAAGACGGTTTGAGCTTATCAATTCATCGCCTCCATCAAAACTTAGGGAAGGGTTAAAATTCACCAAATTGCCTTTGGTTGTGTTGAAAACCGTAGGTCTTGCTGTAGCTGTTGCTTGGTAAACACTGTCAATGCCATTGATAGATTGATTTGCCCAGTAGTTCAATGTAGTACCATCTGTTGTAGATGAAAGCCCTTTATCGGCTTTTAACCACAAATTCAAATTAGCCGCCACACAACCGGGTGCTGTGAGGTAAGTTGCTATGGTGAAATAATCGCCATTGTTGAAATTAATCGTTGTAGCCAAATAATCACTGCCTCCAACGGTCAAAATACTGTCCGAAGGGACTCCTATGGAGAGGGGGAGGTATTCATCACTTGCATCGAATGTTGCATCGGTGGAACGCACTAAATAAACCGTTGCACCATTGCCCAAAGTGGAAGGCAAAGCCACTTGTACCGTTCCAACTGTTCCCGTTTCTTGCACTTTCCAAATTCTTGAAAAACGGTTATTTGCCGTTACACTTGCGGGTACGTTTATCGTATTACTAAAAGTGCCTGTGCCGCTTGTGCTGCCCCAAATCATATAAGCCCCTTCTTCAAGTGTAGCCGAATTGTCAAAATTTGTTTCAGCCAAAGCGGTCAAAGCGATAATTGGCTGCACGCCTACATTTTGACTTCTCGATTGTTTTTGATTTAAACCTTGACACAATTCACGCCCGATACCCGCAATATTATACGCATATCCTGTTGTATCATAAATGGTTGTACCCGCACCCGAAAGATAAGGGTGGTTCAAAGAAGTACCATATTTTATACCCAAATAAGAATTAATTTTTTGAACTTCTGTATTGCTTAAAGCCGATTTATACCAAATTACTTCTTGAATTTCACCGGGAAAAGCCCCTGCCGCACTCCAAGAACCATAACCAACGGTCATAATATCGCCCCACATACCGCTTCCTGCAACAACTGTTGAGCTTTCAAAAGCCCCATTATTGCCCAATTTTATTTCAGTACCATTGGTACGGGCTGAAATAACCGTGCTTTGATTAGCCGTAGTTGGAATAGTGGTGGTAACAAAATCTTTTGTTGTATTCCAATAGCGATAATAGTTGGGATTACCTGCACTCAAACTCAAAGCGGGTTCACCTGAAAAATTATCATCATTGTCAATTCCCATGATACGACCCGTTCCAGTTGAAGTATTTGGGCGCACTGCTGCAATCATCGTCACCTCCGAAGCCAAAAATGCGCCTTGTGGTGCTAAGGAACTGTTCATGTCCTTGAAAAAATTTGTCGCTGAAAAATTGCCAAAATAAGGTTGAAAATTGTGATTAGCGTCCCCTTTTTGCAAAATCATCGTACCATTTACCTCAACATCATTCACATTTGTAGAGTGGTCTTGCCAATCCTCCGCATTTTCACCCGTAGAAGTACCCGAAAAATCCGCTTTTAACCAAAGACCTAAATTGGAAGCCACACAACCGGGGGCTGTTAAAAATGTGGCAACTGTAAAATAATCACCATTGTTAAAATTAATATTCGCTGCTAAATATTCTTTACCCGAAACGGTCAAATTACTGAGGGGGGTAAATTCGTCCGTTGCATCAAAAGTCGCATCAGTTGAACGGACTAAATAAACCGTTGCACCATTGCCAGAACGAATTGGGAAAGCGACTTTTACAATACCCACCGTTCCTGTTTCTTGTATTTTCCAAATACGACCATAGCGGTTATTCAATGAAATACCCGCAGGTGGGGTGATAGCCGTACCAAAATTTGTAGCACCTGTATTGCTACCCCAAACCATAAAGCTGTTATTGGCGGCAAATTCAGTCGTATTAGCCGCATTTGTGGAGTCAATACGTGCCAAACCAATAATCGGTTGAACACCTGAATTAACCGATTTTGATTGTTTTTGATTTAAACCTTGACACACTTCTTTGCCAATACCCGCAATATTATTCACATAACCCGTTGTATCATAAATAGTTACGCCCGCACCCGATAAGTAATTGTGTTTCAAAGAATTACCATATCTTATCGCTAAATAAGTTTCAATTTTATCTTTTTCAACATTGGTCAAATTGCGGTCGTATAAAATAACTTCGGCAATTTTACCATTCCAATTTTCAAGTCCTTCATAACTGCCTACGGTGAACATACCGTCAGATACACCACTACTTCCAACGGCAGTAGCCTCTGTTGTGGCATCGTAAAACTCTTTGCCGTCTAAGCGCAAACCACTCCCTACATCCGGTGTTCCTCCATTCCAGAAGTAGCCCCACGTATAAAGTTGGTCGGGTGTCAATGTACCCGGTTGGTCAATCCGCACGGGCGCAGAAGAGTTCATCCACATAATTTGTTGATTGGCTAATGTACCCATGTGCGGGTTATCAATACCCAATACACCCAAGTTTTCATAACCGCCATCGTATTTATTTGTCGCTGCCCCGTACATTGTTCCTGAACTCGTTGTACTCATAAAACGAGTGCCTTTATATTCTAAACGGTCATTGACACCATCAAAAGTAAAGGCTGGATTGAAGTTAATAGTTGCATTAGCCGCAGGTGCGTTACCCGTGGTATTTTGCACCAAAGCCCGTCCATTCACGGATTGGTCATCCCATTTTGTTACTGCCGTTGAACCCGTTACACCTGCATCAGCTTTAAGCCACATTTGCAGTCCACTCACTACACAGCCTGGTGCCACGGCAATACGCCCAAAAGTAAAAAATTGCCCATCTGCCAAATCCACCGTAGCTTTCAAATTATCGTTGCCATCGTTGGTTAATAAAATCTCTTGCGTACTGGCTGGTGCGAAACTCGCATCAGTGCTAACGAGCAATCTTTCAGCCCCATTACTGAGGGGTATGCCGATTGTTACTGTTCCAATTGTTCCCGTTTCCTGTACTTTCCAAATACGGTTCATGCGGTAAAAAGGGGCAACAGGTGTAAAACTACTTGGCGCATAAGCCGTTGCGTAATTAGCTGCCAAGTCATTGTGTCCAATCGCTTCAAAGTTTTTATTTGTTAAAAAACTGCCTGTATTCGCTTGATTTGTTGCCGCAATTGCGCCCAAACTGATAATTGGTTGAATACCCGTATTAACAGATTTTGATTGTTTTTGATTTAAACCCGAAGCATCATCACGCCCAATTACCACAATATCGCTTTTATAAGCGGCATTGGTTGTCGCATTCCAAAGCACAGAACTATCCGAAGCGAGGTAATTTTGCGCCATCGTTTGGCTCAAAGTAATACCATATTTTATAGCCAAATAAGAATTGACTTTTTGCATTTCACCATCATTCAATTGACGGGTGAAAATGAGGGTTTCTGGAATACGCCCAAGCCATTGAGCATCACCCGAAGAACCCAAGAACATGCCGTTGCCAATTTCAGTTTGTTGTTTCGCATCAAGCGTTGTGGCATCTTTTTTACCATCAACCCAAGACACAATATTATCCACTGCCGATGTAGAGGCATTTGTTGAACCCAAAGAAAAAATCTGTGGTTGGCGATTAGTGCCACCTGTATTGCCATTGTATAAAACACCTGTTCCAGCTCCCCATTCCGCAGGCGAACTGTAAGACATCCACGGATTAAAACCATTTGGGCTAATACCATCAGTTTGCATATCCATTGCAGGATAATTGCCATCGCCCCCAATACCAAATGGTGCACGCAACTCAACAGGATTATTGCGCTCATCAAGCGCAACTGAAACCAATTGAAATTGCGAATTATTGCAATACAAACGGTGGTCTGTTTTCAATTCTTGCCCACCATTGAAAGATACAGAGGGATTAAAATTGACAAGTTTAGAAGCGGTTGTTTTATTGAAAGTCGGTCTATAAGTCGGGTAATATTGCCCCACCGAACCCCATGACAAACTATCTGACCAAGTCGCCAAACTTGTTCCTTCTGCATTTGCGGTTAAATCATCGGCTTTTAACCAAAGCAATAAATCATTGACACCACCCGGGGCTGTTGTTGTACCTGTTGGATTCACACGGCAGTTATTGGCAAAAGTAGTTCCCGTTGAAAACACTTGTACAATGCGTGTCGTTTCAGTAAAATCACTACCCGTTTGAAAACCGCCACAACCCAAAGTGACAATCGGTGCAGCATTAAAAGTACCATCACCATTACCCGTATAAACATAAATGCCACTATTGACCCCTAAATAATCGGCAGAAGTGACAAAATCCACTTTATTATCGCCCGTTACATCTATCCATTGGGCATAGTCTCCCGCCCAATCACCAATCGCTTGATAATACGTTCCCGCAGGATTTGTCACGACTGAACGCACATAAGTTGTTGCAAAACTGCCATCACCATTGCCTAAAAAAGTAAAAATATCATTGTTCGCATCAAACTCGTTGGTATGCACAAAGTCCATTTTACCATCACCATTCACATCAATCATAGCCGATGTTTCATTACCGCCAATACCTGTAAAAATAGAACTGCCTGTTTGTTGAAAACCTGTTGTGGTAACAGGTGTTGCATTAAAATTGCCCAAAGTCGTTGCCAACCAGACCCGAATACTGCGCCCATCACCTTCATTGGTTGCCACCAAATCCGCTTTGCCGTCACCATTTACATCTGTTAAAAAGGCAACTTCTGCGGTTGAAATGCCCGATGTTTGATAGCCATTTGCGCCTGTCAAAGTGGTTGAAACACGGCTTGTGGCAAAAGTGCCATTGCCATTTCCAAGATAGGTGTGGATATTTCGGTCATTGCCCGAAGTCACATAATCCAGATTGCCATCGCCATTCACGTCCGCTAAAAATGAGCTTTCACCGCCACTATTGCCCGTAAAAACATAGCCATCGCTACCCGATTGCATACCCGAAGTGGTAATAGCGGTTTTAGAAAAACCACCTCTGCCGTTGCCTCGATAAACATGAATGGCATTTGTGCCGCCATATTCGGAGGCATGAACAATGTCCACCACGCCATCGCCCGTCACATCGGCATAAAAAGTCGTTGATGACCCATCGTCACCAAAAACTTCACTTTGCAGATTGTCACGGTCAAAACCTGTGTCGGAGATTTTGCACTGTTTAAAAGTGCCATTGCCATTACTGACCCAGATAGAGACACCCGAACCTGTGCCACTGTTGTCATCAGCCCCGTGCATAAAAGCCAAACGGCTTTGGGCATGGGCATTAGGCAATTGCCCAAAAATTGCCACAAAAAGGGCAAATCCTAAGACTTTTGAAAAACTGTTAGGCTTTTTTTGAAAAACCTTAAAAAAATTGTAAAAATGTGGCTTCATGTTTATCTGCGATTTTGAGTTTATTTTTGGTTTAATACTTAGTTTTTTTTATTAAACACATAGTTACATAGGACACATAGTTTTCTCTCTATGTGTCCTATGTGACTATGTGTTTAAAAATAAAAATAAGTGTTAAAAATTTCATTACTATTATTTTATGGTATATTTTAAAATTTAAAAAATATAATATGTTTAAGTGAAAAAAAACGCATTTTGGGATTTTATAACCAAAACACGGTTTATCTTGTCTTTTTCATTGGTTTAGTCGTACATTTGCTCAATCAATCTTTACTTATTTTAACCTAAAACCCGATAAGATTATGGCAAAATTATTCGTTTTCACTGTCTCCTTAGATGAAGGCGTAAGTGAAATATGGCATTTTAAAGCAAATGATACTTTATCTGTCACTCAATACATTTTAGACAATCCAAAAACTTATGATAAGCTCTTGGATTATCTGCCCGTTGGTAAAAAAGCAAATGAACTAACGGCAGCCACCTTGTTACGCCTTATCGAAGAATCTTCAATTGACGGTGATTCAGCCTACGGTTTTCAAATATTTGAAATGGACACATCAGATATAGTTGAAGTTCCTGACAGTACTGTTGAAAAAATAGAATCCATCAATCCTAATTTTATTTCCGATGAACAACTTAAATCTTTAGCAACTGTCAAAAAATTTTACCGAAGTGAAGATGTTGCTTTCAACAACCTTTTTAAGTCCAATATACCTTTGACTGATGTTGAAAATGATTTTATTAAAAAAATGAGTGAACACCAACGCAGTTCAAGAGCATATTCTGAAATGCGTGATGAAAAATCTATTTTCAATTTCATAGCCCCCCTAATTTTTCAAATAAATCAATCTTCTGAAAACAATTTCAACCTTAATGAAACAACCCATAACTACCCTATTCAAACAATCATTAACAACAATCTTATAAAAACACAACTTGATTGGATAATTTACACAGGTTACGATTCTGACCCTCAACCGCTTTTCATCCTTGAAGCCAATTGGAAACGTCCATCTTCAATCAGAGATGACCAAGTTATTTTAGCCAAATTAATAGCCACCTTGCATCAATTCCCTAAAATTGAAACCCTTTATGGGGGTTATTTTTGGGGCAGTTCCAGTTTTCACTTCTGTCAATTGACCCGAAAACAAGCCAATACCTTTGAATTTCATACAAATAATGGGTTTACGACTTATCATCAATTGAGTGAAATTTATAAAGTATTGAAATACTTTTTACATTTAAATTCAAAGAACTCATTGTAAATAGTTCAAAATACTGAGGGGGTATCCAAATCCTTAATATCCTTCAAAATCCTACAAATCCTAATTCAAATTAATTCCGCGTCAAAACCCCCAACACCACCGTACAATCAATCCCCACAGGTACATTAATCAAACAATTATTAGAAGCATGAGGCGAAGCCAAAGTCACGGCAAAAGTACCATGCGGCTTTGCCCCATTAAATTCTATCGGCACAGCAATACTCGTTTGTCCCGCACTCAAAACTGCATTGGTCAAACCACCTCCAAAATTTGTTGCATTGAATGTAAAATTAGTCGTCGCATTCGCTGAAATTGTCGCTATATTCACCTGCACACTACCCGATTGTGTTGCCCCATTCGCTATAAAATTAGTATTTAAAACAGCCGAATTACAATTAAAAGCAAAGGGAGAAGCTGGATGTGGTGGCAAAGTTGTCACACCCATTGTACAAGTACCATAAGCATTAACCCCCGAAATAGTTAGCAAAACTGTCCCACCACCGCCTGAACCATCATAAGTAACAGGTATCGCAATCGTGTTCTGTCCTGCCGTTAAAGTTTCCGTTTTTGAGCCAATAAAACCATTATTATTAACTGAAACGGTTGTTGGAATAGGCAAAGCATTTAAAATTGTCACGTATAAAGTACCCGTTTGACCTACAACGCCATTCGCAATAAAAGTACCTGTATAAGTAGCACCCCCGCAACTAAATTGAAACCCTGCACACACTTTTATCGGCAAAGCATTTGATATTGAAACGCAATTTCCACCTATCGCATTTAAAGATGTTCCAGCCGTCAAAGTCGGGGCAGTACCCATATAATTCACAGCATAAGCCTCATATTCACCCTTTTCAATATTGGTAAAAGGCATAGCTGCCGTTTGATATTGAATAATACCATTGGCATCAACTAAAATATAATGCGTTGAAAATGAAGCATTTGTATTATTGCTGTGTATGTTTAAAATAATATTTTGTCCTTTTATAAAATCGCAGCCATCAGCCGCAGGGTCTTTCACTTTCACCCCAATTGCACAGCTTCCAGAACCTTGTGAAGAAGTCACCGTAGCCGCATGACTGCCCGTAGCCCCCGACCCATCATAACTAACAGGAATAGCCACAAACCGTTGACTATCTCTCAAAACCGTAGTAAAACTGCCCGTAAAACCACCAGCCGAAAGCGTGAAAGTAGCCGACCCAGCCGTTGCATTACTGAGGGGTATCACCAAAGTACCCGTTTGGGCTTGACCATTCGCTAAAAAGTTAGAAGATGTATTGAAAACACCACAACTGAAAGCAAAAAGAGCTTGAACTGGTATATCCATCGCACAAGTTCCTGTCGCTTGGCTTGATGTAACCGTTATCGCATGATTACCCGCCACACCCGTTCCGTTGTATGTCACAAGCATATTTACGCCCGTTTGACCAGCACTTACATTTGTCGTTATACTGCCTGTAAAACCACTGCCCGAAACGGATAAACTAATTTCACCCCCCGTTTGCGTTGTAAAATTTATATTCAAAAGACCTGTCTGATTAGCCGTACCATTGGCTATAAAATTGCCATTGATAGAAGCCGTTGCAGGGCAATTGAAAGTTATTGCGCCATTTGGCGAAGGGTTTACTATGTTTACATTGATTACACACGAACCACCGCCCGTTGTTGCTGTTATACTGAGGGGTCTCGTTCCCGATGCCCCCGAACCATCATACGTAATAGGAATATTAATTTGCGTTTGATTATTCGTTAAAACAGTCGTCAAGCTGCCTGAAAAACCTGTTCCCGAAACGTTAAAAGTAGAAGTACCCGCTATCGCTCCCGTAATAGGAACAGTGATAAAACCACCTTGATTACCCGTACCATTGGCTACAAAACGACCCACAATACTCGCAGTTCCACAATTAAAAGTAAAACCACCCGCTTGTGAAATAACATTGATAGTCAAACCACAACTACCTGTTCCCTGTGCCGAAGTCACCGACACCGCACGATTACCCGCCGAACCCGAGCCACTAAAAGTTATCGGTATTGAAACCGAGGCTTGCCCCGCCGTCAAAGTCGTTGTCAAACTGCCCGAAAAGCCACCACCCGATACATTAAAAACCGCCTCCCCAGCCGTTGTATTACTGAGGGGTATCATCAAAGAGCCTGTTTGTCCACCTGTATTATTTGCTATAAAACTTCCTGTTGAAGCGGCTGTACCGCAGTTGAAAGCAAAGGAAGCTATCAAAGGTTTCACCTGCACGGTAGGCGTACACGTACCCGTACCTTGTGTAGATGTCACCGTTAAAGGCTGGCTTCTCGCCACACCAGAACCATCAAAAGTCAAAGGTATTGAAACAGATGTCTGCCCCGTTGCAATATTCACTGAAGCCGAACCCGAAAAACCGCCACCTGTTACCGTAAAATTAGCGTAACCTGATGTAGCACTTGAAATAGGTACGGTTAAAGTACCATTTTGCCCACTTACACCACTGGCATAGAATGTACCCACAGCCGCAGCCGAACCACAATTGAAAGCAAAACTTGAAAAAGGTCTAACATTATTATAAAAACGTATATTAAAACCCATATACGAATACCCCGCAGCCATCACCCCCAAATTGGTTCTTAAAGCCAATTTATAACTTGTATTAGGTTGTAAATTCGTCCATGCAGGATTGAAAGTTGAAGAACTACCATCGTTCAAGATATTGGCAGCTAAAATAGCCGATGTACAATTGACATCCGAAAGTGCATATAATGAGTATGACCTCGACCCCGCTACTGCAGACGATTGTGCCGATAAGCCCGTTGAATTGCCTTGCACTTGCATCTCTTGCATGACCGATACTTGCCCATTCGCATCTGTCGTAATGGTTGCATAAACGGTGAAAGCACCTGTTACATTGGTCAAGGCAGGGCTGTAATTTTTCCATATTTTACCTACTCCTGCTAAGGCATCGGTTTTATTGGCATATTGCTTTATGCCTGAACAATTCGCCGTTGTACAACTGCCACAGGCTTGGGCATACGTTTTTTCAGCGTGAAAAAAGGTGAAAAAAAGCGTGAAAATGCCTATAAATACTGTCACGCCCAGTCGTGATGAAGCTGAAAGCATCAAGGGGGTCTTAAATTTCATCAAAACACCCTTCGGAAGGTTATTGTTCGTTTGAAACACCCTCCAGCAAGAAGTGAGGAAATTGGTTTTCGGATTCATATTTTTCATTTCAAAAAAAAATTGCGTTTATCTATTTTTTAACCCTGTAGCGGCGGATTTATCCGCCGAGTTGCACAACAAGTCAAACAGGTCTGCGGATAAATCCGCCGCTACAGTTACTGCCCAATACGGCCGCCTTCCGCTTTACAAGCCACACTAATCAACACTTGCACCGAGCAATTCCCCATGCCATCAGGCGAGCTTATCGTTAAAATACGAGACCCCTCAGTACCCGAACCATCATACACAATAGGAAGGGTAATAAAAGCAGTATTAGCTGTAATATTTGTCGTTAAATTGCCTGTAAAACCTGTACCTGTAATGGTAAAACTTGTTGTACCATTATGTATCGTATTGATAGGAATTTTTATCGTCCCCGCCTGTCCCGCCGTGCCATTAGCCGCAAAACTGCCTTGCACAGTAGACCCCAAACAATCAAAAGCGTACTCAAAAGCGGCTCCTTGTGCAATTGCCCAAGCCACTTCATTAGAGTTTATTTCAATGGCTCTAAAACCCGATGCGGTTGTCGGTATAACGGTGGCTATATTTTGATAAGTACCCAAACTCGCACCATTCATTTCCACTTGAACCGTTAAGGTTGAAACCCCAGTTGGGATACTTAAATTTTCAATATACAAAGAACTTACATTGCTGTATGCATTAGCTGTACCTGTTTGACCTGCGCCATAAACAAGCGAAGCCGCTTTATAGCGCACCGTATCGGGCTGAATTTCATCCGTAAAATCTGTTATAATTGCAGAACCACTTGTGTTATTGAAAGTATAGGTGAAAGTCAAAATATCTGTTTTCACAACTGTATCTTTAGAAACAGCTTTCACCATTGTCAAAAGAGGCGTTGTCGGCGGGGCTACTAAAATAATAGGCGTTGCATTATTTGCCCCAGTTTGAAAAGGATCGTCTGATAAATAGGTAGTACCATTCACAACAAAAGATGCTTGATTATTATGCGTACCGATTGCCGCACCCGCATAAGCATCTAAAGTAAAACTACTCATGCCAGGCGGTACGGTTATGCCTGTTATGCTCACCGTATTGGTACCTCCATAACTATTAACCGTGCCGTTCAAAGGCGTTATTAAAGTATTAGCTTTCCATACAAAACCTGCGGGCAAAACGTCTGTAAAATTGACGGTTTTATCATCACAATCCGCATTGTTAAATTTGAAAGTATAGGTAATTGTATCGCCATGATTCACATTGCCAATAGGTGCTATTTTAGACAAAGCAATTTTATCAGGTGTCACAACAGGCTCAGGACAATAAATGATAAAATCGCTTAAAAGCATGGCTGCACCTCGAGGATACAAAGTGTTTTTATTGTTTTTATATGTAATAACCACTTTGTCAATTGGCGCATTAAAAGCCACATTCAATTTTGCAGAAGGGCTATAAGTGGTCGTATTATTAATTTGACCTGAGCCAACCGTGCCACTAATGGACACATAACTGCTCAACGATTTGGTCAAAACAGGATTCACGACCGTTGCACCCTTATAACCCTTGATGTCTACATGTTCAAATAAAGTCTGTATTTTATCAATATCATAGACGCTAAAATTGCAACTGGCTATGGTTTGATTGAATTGAGACGTCCAAGTAATGTCTTTTGACGCACTGTTTGAATTGATATAAGCCATAGGTAAACCTTGATACAAACGTGGATAGCCTGCTCGTAAAATGTTTTGCGAGTCCGCCACAGTTGTTGTCATGACTAAGCCATTGTTCAAATTCACCGTTTTAGTGAGTGCACCTGCTGCCCATCCTTGTGTTGCCCATCGCACATAATGGCTGCCTGCGCAATACGTTTCAGTTGCCAAACTACCCGCAAAAGTGAAGTATTGAGTGCCATTAAAATCGAATGCCACCTGTTGATTGGCACCATTGGCAGTCATAATTAAATATTTCACATTGATTGTCAAAGCGACATCATCTGCTACCACTAAATACACAGGATTAGCCGATCCCAAACCCGTTAAGCTCGCCGTTGGCACACTTACAAGGGTGCTGCCTACTGTACCCGTCTCTTGGGCTTTCCAAATTCGGTCAAAAATCCCGTCCATACCCACAGGCGGTATACAAGCACTTGCCATGCCAGTTGGTAAAGCGGAAGCTCCTGCAGCCATATTATTATCGCCGATGATTAAATAGGTATCTTCCATTAAAGTATTGGTATTGGCAATATTGGTAGCGGCAATTGTGCCTAAACCGAGCGTGACTATACCATTTATATTCGCCGATTTCGCTTGTTTTTGATGCAATTCTTGACAGTCTTCACGCCCAATACCAAATACATTGGCATCAAAATCCGTTGAGCTTGCGCCATTTGCTGCGAAAACAGTTGTGCCCGAAGCACTGACGTAATTGTGTCCTAAAGTAAGACCATATTTCACTGCCAGATAGGTTTCAATTTTATCTCTTTCAGTTGCTGAAATAGTTGCGCCATATAAAATAACCTCTGCCAAATCACCATTCAATTTACTATCATTAAGAGAACGGTCTCCCACTTGGGGTATGCCATTCATCCCATTTGCTGAAGAACCAGAACCCGTTGCAACCCCATTTTTTCTATAAATATTAGCTGAATTGGCACTGTATAAAGCGATTTCACCACTATTAGGCACAGGCATAGTTAAATAAGTGGCTGGAAGAGTGGTAGCAGACATAATGCCTGTATAAAAAATGCCCCCCGAAGCTGAACGAAACATATAACGGGAACTCCCATCTGATGTCGTATTTGTGGTAGGGCTTACAACCGTTCCTCTTTCAAGGCTACTCGCCCCATTATAACTGACTACGGCATATCCCTCATTCATATCAACAGCCACATTGCCAACCAATTTACCCGCTCCGCCAAAGCGCACAATCGGGTTAAAATTGAAACCATTAGCAACAACCGTAGGAGCTGTTCCACTGATAGTAAAAGTATTAGCCGCTGTTTTATCTGTCCAACTTGTTAAAGCACCTCCTCCTCCTCCCACAGGCGATGCCCCGTTATTGGCTTTCAACCAAAGCGTTGCGCCTTCCACGCAGCCCGGGCTTGGAGGCATGACGGTTGCAAAAGTAAAATATTGACCATTTGTAAAATCCATATTCGCTTCCCAATTCGTACCACTCAAAGTCATAGCCGTTTCAATAGCACCGCTTGAAAAATCACCATCAGCATCCGTCCAAAGATATACCGTCATCGTTTCAGCAGGCAATTTTGAGGCTAAAACGCTTGAATTGTCTGGTATTTGTATTTTCACAGAACCCACCGTCCCTAATTCACCTATTTTCCATTCACGGGTTAAGCGTTTGCGTAAAATAGCCGTTTCAGTGTTCTGCCACGTAGCAGCACCATTGTTATCGCCCATAATCAGATAGGACTTATTCGCACTAAAATTATTAGGATTGGCTTGATTGGTAGCCACAATGGTATTATTATTACCAATCGTTACAAGCGCAGACGCATTAACAGACTTCGATTGTCGTTGGTTTAAGCCACCCAAATCATCACGCCCTATGCCCGCGACATTATTGTGGTAAGCGGCATTAACCGTTTTATCCCAAATAACCGTTCCATCGCTTGAAAGATAATTATGCCCCACTTCAATACCATATTTTATACCTAAGTAAGATTCTACTCTTTCCCGATTCGTAACAGTGAGCGCCCCATCATACATAATAACTTCTGAAATATAGCCATCCCAATAGTTTTTATAAACAGGCAATAAAGCAGATCCCAAGCTATGACAACCTACCGTAAAACGAATAGTTGAATTACTGTAACTATAAGAACCCGAACCATTCGCCGCACCATTGTTGAAAAATGACAAAGCATTGCTTGATTCTATACCTGTAGAAAGTATGGGTATTGCTGTTGAAATAGCTGTTGTGCCAGAAGCCGTACCAAGCAAATTTTCATACATATTGAGCTTCCCATTTTCATAGCCAAAATCAGTTTCATCTAAGGTTGTACCCGCACCGATAATACCTACCGTCGTAAGCGGTAAAGTATTGGCAATCGTTACGGCAAAATACGTTTTATCGCCGCCCGTTATGCCCGTTGTTGTGTTGAGCAAATAGTCATTCGAGCCATCGTAATCAATAGCAGGGTTAAAATTAATGCCATTTGTGACAAACAAAGGTCTGTTTCCAGCCGTGGCTTGCGTCACGTTTTTACCTTGCCCCCCTTGATCCGTCCATTGAGAAATAGCGCCACCATTGGTCGTCGTATTGGTTCCTGCGTTGGCTTTAAACCAGAGTTTCAAATTGCCTCCATAGCCACCGGGCGTTGCACATTCTAAGGTTGCTGTGGATCCCCCATTAATTGTAGCCGAAATATTGCCTGCTGTATTAGAATAGTTGGTTAATAAAATCATATAATATTCCCCTGCTAAAACATTTCCGAGATTCGCCGTGCCGCCATTTGTTGTGTTGTAATCACAGGCTTTCATCTTTAACGAACTCAAAGCCGCCCCGCAAGTGGGTGCAACAAAAGGACCCCAAGCCGCAAAATCGACATCCGCAGAAGGCGCAAGCGTTACATTAAATGAAAGCGTTCCGCTTGTTGCAATTTTCACATACACCCAAGTGGGGTTAGGCACAGTGCTCAAGCAGCCATAATAAGGACCCGCTTCTGCCGTACCGCTGGAAGTTCGAGCAGGCACTGTGACGCCCGAACAGATTTGCATAGCCTCTGTGCAGGTTTCACTGGGTGCTATGGGCGGTAAAAAAGCGGCATCAGCCCCCCCCTCTCCATAGGAGTCCCTTTGGACAGTATAAGCACTTATTTTTTCAGAAATTTCCCTTTCACTTGTTTTTGACACAGGTTGAACGGACTTGACTGTATCTAAAATTTCATAGAATTTTTTTGGCGTTAGGCTTGCACTTAATAAAGTGCAAATAGCCAAAAACGAAAGGACATAAAATAGTTTACCTTTCATAGAAGCGTATCGTTTTTGCTGATTTATTTGTAAAATGCTTAAAAAGTAAGCACTATTGTTCTTCAATCTTTCTCATAATACAAAATGCTTACCAAATACCATTTAAAGGGTACAAAACATATTTTTTTTGTTTCGTGATAATTAGTTTTCAATAGTCCGTGCATTTTTTAAGCGAAAAATATAATTTTGTTTTTAGCACAACTTTGTCAAAGTTATATCTAAAAAATCGAAATAATATTTTACGTAGTTTCCCCAAAAAGCCCAATTTAATACTATTTCAAAAAAATGCACGGACTATTGGTAATTGAAAATAGTTCTTTTATTTTTCAGATTATCTACCATTTTTTTATCCATAATCAATTCATCTGTAAAAAATTTTATCTCGCAAAGATGGATGATATTGTCGCTGCGTTCAATCAAAAAAGCCTTACCCTAAATCTTGTTTAATCACCTGTAGCGGCGACTAAATTTGCCGCTACAGGTGGTTACTTAATTATTAAAAAACCTATGTTAAACTATTGAGGAAGGCATTAATTTTCCGTTGCGAATAAATTCGCAACTACTTTTTACCCCTAAAATGCTGCCAATAAGCATTAAAATCATTATGAGGATAATAAAAACCATGACAGGGTTCGTGTATTTTACCAAACCCTTTTTGAAACGCTTTTATACGCTCCTCTCCTACTTCGCCGTTTTCAAAATAGGTGAAAACGCGTTGATATTTATTGTTTTCAATCACATTCATGGCTTTCTGTAAAAAATCGGTATGGTGTACAATTATCACATCATTGGCTGTCATTATAGTTCCATAATATTCAACCGCTGATAAAAAATCCATCAAATTCATAAAGACTGAAAGCGTATTTTCATGGGTTGTACCCCCCCTCAGTATAGTGATGTCTTTTTTACCTAAAAACCCTTCAAAATACTTATTGCGCACCTCATAACCGCCCGATTCATTTTCCATAGCTGAGGCATAATAACTTTTTTTATCTTCCGTATGCGTATAAGCTACTTCCACAAGGTATTTTTTAGCCACATTTGTATTGATGCGTTTTTCTTCCAAAAGGTAGGATAAAAGCGAAGGGTTCGTCAAAGGTTTGACATCGTTTAAAACGAAAAGCGTATTGATAGCCGAGTTATTGGGTTTATTATAATTATTAGCCGAAGATAAACTTGATTGCTTAAAAAAACCGCCGATAATATCCAAAGCCGTTGATTCATCACAATCCTTAAAATGCTTAATAAAATCAAGTGTCGAACCACCTGTATTAATGACGAAATCATACCAAATATTACGACGCATATCTACATGAAAATTAGCAGCTCGCTCCTTCGGGCGAAAGGGAGAGATATACCACACATCGTTTCCATGTTGCGGCACTTCAATTGGCTGGAAGGCTAACTTTTCAAGCACCTTCACAATGGACAGGGTATTGGCATCCTTAATCGTCATTTCATAACTCAAATTGCTGTGGGAATTTTATAAGCCATCTATATAAATAATTTATTATACTTTACGCCAGCCACAAAAAACAAACACAAAGTAAAAAGATTTTTATATAAAATGCTATTTTCTTTTTTAATAATCTGTGAACTTATCAAACCATTATAAACAAATCTTTCCCTACCCTATTTATTTTGACGATACCATTGTTCAAAAGCAGTGTTTGTCATTGTTCGAGCCATGAGGCGATTGTCATAAGCTATGGGGTCATTCTGTTGCATTTTCTTTTTTTCATCCGATACTTGCTCCATCAAAATAGTCCATGCACCCGAATCAGAGTGGGTATCAAAAATCTTTTTTTCATGCCACCACACCACAAAAGTGGGCGCGCTCAAATCATCTGTATCCCGCTTTTTAGTATTATTTTGAAAATAGGTTAAAGCTTTTTGTATAAATATATCCTCAAAACCGACAACTTCTGAACCGCCAATGGTCGGTAATATTTGTTTTACAGCAATCCCTTCAAAAACACCAAAATCAGAAAGCAATTTTGCGGCTTGCAGTTGAGCACGGGTCAAGAGCGATAAGTCAAGCTTTTTTTCAGTCGCAACTTTTTTGGTTTTCGGGCTTTTTTCTGGTTTTGGGGTGTCTGATACTGTCCGTAAGGACTCTTGTGGAGAGAGGCTCGTAATTTTCAAAGGTTTATCATTTTTTGCTGAAATGATAAACTTGATACCCGTCACTTTTTTACCCGTTTTCAAATAATCATAATCAATCTGAATGTTATTACTAAATTCATTAATATCATCTCGAATAGGGTCAAGAACACGCACACGAAAATTCTTAAAATCGGGATAATTGTATTTGCCTTCTATACTCAAAAGCTCTTTGAGTTTCTCTAAAGATAAATCATAATGCACCACTTTTTTATATTCTTTCAATCGATCATATTCTGCTTTCAGCAATTGAAACATTCTGATGGCATAACCACTGCGCATTGGAAACACTTCTGCGACCCCAATTTTCACGTATTCTTTTAAATCAATGATAAAAGGTTTCAAAATTTCGGAAAAAACAAATTCGAGATACAATTCGCCTTTTTCATCTTCTATCGGAATACAGTGCTGAAACCAGTTGATAGCCCCTTTTAAGCGTGTGCCATTGAATTCAAATTGCGTTGGAAATGTTATTTTACAATTTGTCATCGTCTCGGCTATCGTTGTCAATTCGCTGTAAAAACTGCCATATTTGGCTCCTTCTCTGGTGAGCAATTGCTTCATTTCACCGATTGATAACCGCTGTTTATGAAATTCGTTTTCCTTAATGGGATTAATCTTAGAAATAAGATAAAGAATTATCTTTTGTTCGCGGGCAGGCAAACGATACCGAGCGTTGAAAACAAACTGGTTGTCGATGCGGGCATATTTGTCAGGCAGTAAATTTGGTGATTGCATAGTATCGTGGATTTGGTATTAATTATCATTACAGGCATTACAGGACAAATATAGGAAACTCTTTTTATTCGGTACAAATAAAATATCGATGTACCGAAAATAATACTTCTATTCCAACCCCAACCATGTACCGAATAAGACTTTAAGCATCTCTCTCAAAACCCCATAAATGTACCGAGTTGAGAAAAATAATCCTTCCCGAGAGGTTAGGAATAGCACAATTAGAGGCAAAAACCCCATAAGTGTACCGAGATAATGGGAAAAAACTTAAAAAGCCCCATAAATGTACCGAATCAACCCCATAAATGTACTGGGAGCACCCTAATAATGTACCGAATAAACCCCATAAATGTACCGAACAAGCCCCACAAGTGTACCGAGATAAAAAATTAGCAGCATATAAAAAATTGATTATCAGCTAATTATAAAAGAAAGTAGGTTTCGTAAAAGATAAAAATTAAATGAAAAAAAGATAAACGCTTAACTTTTTTAACTTTTTCAGGTTTTTTTTTAATAGAAATTACACCCCTCAGTATCTGGCTGGTAATTATCTCTTTTTTAGATATAATTAAAAAGAATGAAGTTTGCTGTTAAATTCAATTATTACAACGTATACAAGGATTACACATTGAACACATTGATAATTTATTATATTTTATGATAATTTGATGCACTGTTTACAATTATTACATTGATTACATTGTAATAATTTTAAATTTTTTTAAATTTTTTTATAGTTAAATTTGCTTTTTAAGCTTTTTTTAATCTTGCTTAGTAAAGTATAGCTAACTTGACTATTAAGTTGCCCCAATCCAAAATAAACAACTTTTAAACTGCATAGCTTCGCTAACTTGATTTGCTACCCTCATCTTATTTCAAGGTTTTTCTGCATAATTTATGTAAACAAAGTAATATTTTATTACAAAATATACTATGTAATCTCTGTAATCATTGTATCTTTGCTCTGTAAATTATTTTTGTAAACACTTTAAACAATGTAAACATTGAGCAAAATTATCTCAATCGCTAATTTCAAAGGGGGTGTTGGTAAAACAACCTCAACGGTTAATATCGGTGTCGGCATGAGTATGGAAGGCAAACGCATTTTATTAATTGACCTCGACCCACAATTCAACCTAACCCAAAGTCTGGGTTTATTTGACACCGATAAGCCCATTTATGGTGCTTTGAGGGGAGAATATCCATTGGAGCCGATACGCATTACCGATGGGCTATTTATCATTCCCTCATCCTTAGATTTAATCAAAGCGGAAATTGAATTGTCAGGTGAATTTAAGCGTGAGGAGATATTAAGTCGCCTCATAACACCTTTGAAAAATCAATATGACTATATTCTGATTGATTGTCCGCCCTCTTTAGGGCTTTTGACCATCAATGCCTTTATTGCTTCTGATGAAATTTATGTACCGATTGAAGCAGAATTTTTAGCTTTGAAAGGCTATGCTATTTTGAGCGAAGCCATATCGCGCATTGGTTTGAGCATAGACCATGTTTTCATCACCAAATTTGATGGACGGAAAGTACTGAACAGAAATGTTTTAGACACGATTCGGCAGTCATTAGGCGATATTGCTTTTAAAACAGTTATTCGGTCAAATATTGCTTTGGCAGAAGCACCGACGCAGGGCTTAGATATTTTCCGCTATGCGCCTAAAAGCGTGGGTGCGGATGATTATCGCCAACTAATTCAAGAAATAATAATGTGATTTCTTTATTTGTTTACATTGTAAAATATGTAAACAGTGTAAAAAATATGAAAAATGGCAAAAAAAATGCTTATTAATGCGGATATGTTATTAGCGACACCGCGACGTAATGAACCCACTGCTCAACCTGTTCAAGTTGCGCCCATTATAGAAGAAGAAAAAATTGAAGTACTTCAGTCCCAACAAGATCTCTCTCGGTCAGCATATAACATTCTCTCAGTATCGAATACCCTGAGTGAAGTTAATGAAGGATCTCAAATGCCTCAATATTTCAGAGAGGTTAGAAATTTTAGAGAGGTTAAAAAAATGAAAGAGGTAAGTTCTGTCCAAAAAGGGTTAAAAATCGGTGAAACCCGTGCTACGTTTATCGTCAAAGAGGAAGCTCTTGAAAAAATAAAAGCTATTGCTTATTGGGATAGACAAAATATCAAAGACATTGTGCAAATTGCCATTGATGCTTATATCAAGCAATATGAAAATGACAAAGGGGCTGTATCGCCCATTCCATAATAGTAAAATAAGGTTATTTTTTGTAAGAATAAATTACAATGTAATCATTGTAAATGATGTAATTTTTTGTTTGTACTAAATAGAAAGTGCTTTTCGGATTTAACAGACCTCTGTGAAACCTCTATGTTTCTCTGTGAGCAAAAAAAATCGCTCACAGAGGGAAAGGAGGTACACAGAGTTACATTTCAGAATCCGAAAACCACTTTCACTTTAGTATAATTGAATTAAACTATCAAGGTTTAGGTAAGTTTTTTTTAAAACTTATCCTAAACCTGCGCCATCACCTATTCAAAACAGGTATCCGATTCGGATAATCCGTAATAATCCCATCTACGCCCAATTTCATCAATTTCAACATAGCCTTAGTTTCATTCACCGTCCACGGTACGATTTTTATTCCTTTATTATGGCATTGTTTCACCATTTTTTTAGTAACAAGTAGATAAGCAGGGCTAAACACATCCGCTTTTAAGCAAATATCATGGTTGAGCCAGGGTTCATGCGAAATGATAAGTTGATTATCGGCACTCACGGTAAGGTCAAGCTCTAATGTTTTCATCCCCAAATCAAGGGCTTTCAAAAAAGCGGGAATGGTATTTTCGGGCATCAAACCCCTTGAGCCCCTATGCCCTTGCCAATCGAAAGTCGGCGTTTGGGCATGAAAATACTGAGGGGGTATAGAAAATAACAATAAAGCGAAAATGTATTTTTTCATAATTGAAATTCGTGTATCCAGAAATAGTCATGTATTTTAAAAACTGAAAAGTAAAGATTAACGCACTTAATCCGAAAGTTTTAACCTTAAAAAATAGTTATTTTATGAAAACCTAATAAATTGCCGTCATAAATCAAATATCATGTCTGAAAATACAGCTTTAATCCTTACTCACGGTTTATACAATACTGAAAACGGTAAAACGGCTCATGGTCTGGTTCGTTATTCCGAGCGTTTCAAAATAGTAGGCATTATAGATTACGTTTGTGCGGGTGACGATGCAGGTGAAATCCTCGATGGCAAGCACCGCAATATTCCCATTTTTGACACGGTTGAAAATGCCTTAAAAACTCTCTCGAAATCCGTAACGCTAAAACCGAAACACATTATAATAGGTATAGCCGTTTCAGGTGGTAAAATTCCAGTCGATATGTTGTCCGTTTTAAAAAAAGCGGTGAAAAATGGACTGAATGTCATCAATGGCTTACACGAGTTTTTGAACGATAAACCCGATTTTGTAAAACTCGCTAAAAAACACGACATTACTTTGACCGATGTGCGAAAAGCCAAAAAAGCCACTGAAATGTCGTACTGGTCGGGGCGTATTTCAAAAGTAACTGCCCCTCGGATAGCCGTATTAGGCATGGATTGCGCTGTTGGAAAACGCACAACCGCCCGCTTTTTAACCCAAGAATGTCGAAAACAAGGCTTAAAAGCCGAAATGATTTCAACAGGACAAACAGGCTGGATGCAAGACGGACGCTATGCTTTCATATTAGACTCCACCCTCAACGATTTTTTAACAGGTGAATTAGAAACCCAAATCGTCAAATGTTTTGAAGAAACCAAACCCGATGTTATTTTTCTAAACGGACAATCCGCTTTGCGAAACCCCATAGGACCCACAGGTTCGGAGTTGTTGCTTTCAGGACAAGCCAAATATGTGGTTTTACAAGGCATCCCCGCCCGACAATATTATGAAGGCACGGAGGACAATATAAAAGCTGAAATCCCCAGCGTAGAAAGTGAGGTGGCTTTGATAAAAATGTACGGCTCGGAAGTCATAGCTGTTACGCTCAATACGCATGGATTGACGCTCGAAAAAGCTCGTGAAAAGGCAAAAATACTGAGGGGGGTACTGAACATTCCAGTTGTGCTGCCTTTGGAAGATGGGGTAGGGGAGATAGTTGAGACTATTAAAAATATATTAGAGTGAAATAACCAAAATGTCTTATTTTTGTTTTTTTTGTTTAACTAAAAATTAATCATGGCAAAAGAATTCAATGTAACAGGTTTATGTTTTCCTGATGAACATTATATGGCTGATGTGTCAAAGCAGTTAGATGAAACTTTTTCTATGATAGAAAAAGGGAAATATTTTATCATCAACCGCCCACGCCAATACGGAAAAACGACGACCATGCACACGTTAAGACAAAGGTTGATAGATTCTGGTGAATACATTATTTTCCATATCAGTTTTGAAGGCATTGGCGATGCTATTTTTAATGATGAAATTAAGTTTTCATCAGGTTTTGTTCGATTATTAAGCAATGTTGCCCATGAGTCTGCGCCTGAATTGAAATCGTGGTTAGTTGAAACTGCAGCTAAAACTAATAACTTGGAAGACCTCCGAAGCGTGATTACCGAGTTGTGTTCAAAAACCGCTAAAAAAACCGTTGTTTTTATTGACGAAGTGGATAAAAGTAGTAATAATCAATTGTTTGTCAGCTTTTTAGCCATGCTGCGTGACAAATATTTGGAACGCAAAAGAAATCCTACTTTTCATTGCATTATGCTTGCAGGGGTGCATGATGTAAAATCTTTGAAACTTAAAATACGCCCCGATGAAGAACGAAAATATAATTCGCCGTGGAATATTGCCACCGAATTTTTAGTTGATATGAATTTGCAGCCTAGTGAAATTAAACCCATGCTAGATGATTATGCTCAAGAACAGGGCGTAAAAATGGATACAACCTATATGGCAGAACGGTTATTTTATCTAACTTCGGGCTATCCTTATTTAACTAGCGACATGTGTAAAATTATTGCCGAAGAGATTTTACCTACTAAAACCGTGAAAGAATGGACAGATGAAGACCTCAATGCGGCTTTTCAATTGTTGTTACGCAAAGAAAGTAATACGAATTTTGATACACTCATAAAAAACCTCGAAGATTATCCCGCTTTATATGAACTTGTTTATGCGGTGATTATAGACGGTGTAAAAATAGATTTTCGGTCAGACGACCCAACTATTAACTTGGGTAAACTTCATGGTATTTTTGCTGCCTCTGAAAGTGGGACATTGAAAATCCATAACCGTATTTATCGAGAGCGGATTGCTAATTATATGATTTCAAAATGGCGTACCACCAATTTAATTAAAGGCAATAACTCCTCGCTTTTTGATTTTATGAGCCAATACCGTCTGCCCAATAATGGTTTAGATATGGTAAAAGTCTTAGAAAATTTTCAATCTTTTATGAAGCAACAATACAGTGATAAAGACCGAAAATTTTTAGAGCGAGATGGACGATTAATATTTTTAGCCTTTATCAAACCTATCATAAATGGTGGCGGGTATGATTTTAGAGAACCCCAAGTGTCAGAAGAACGCCGTTTAGATGTCGTTATCACCTATTTTCAACATCAATACGTAGCAGAACTGAAAGTTTGGTACGGACAAGCGGCTCATGATGAAGGGCTTTTACAACTTGCCGATTATTTAGACCGCTTGGGTTTAGATACTGGGTATCTCTTAATTTTTGACCATAATAAAAAGAAATTTTGGAAAAAAGACTGGATTGAAGTAGATGGAAAACGCATTTTTTGGGTGCGTGTTTAAAAATAAAACGCCCTAAATAAAGTCATCGCTTTATTTCGGGCGTTTTCTTATATTTTAATCAGAAAAACCTAATTTTAAGCCAAAATAAAAATCAAATCCGTTATGAAAAACCTATGTTTTATCTTTCTATTTTTCATTTCACTGAAAAGTTTAACAGCGCAGACCATGACCCTCGAAAACCTCATGTCTGCCCCCATGTCTTCTAATTTAACTGTTTCTCCTACGGGCGATAAAATCGTTTGGGTGGAAATGGTGAAAGGCATTCGCAATATTTACTTGGCGACCCCCCCTCAGTATTTACCCATAAAATTGACCAATTTTGATAAGGATGATGGTATTGAAATTTCTAATTTGGAATGGGCACAAGATGAACGAGCGCTATTTTACATCAAAGGTAACCCGCCACAAGTGCAAGCTAATCAGTCGCATAACCCAAGCCATGTTTTAGAAGGCACAGTCCCTACCATTTTTCAATTGGATATGGGCAGTAAAAAAACGGTGAAAATTGGGACGGGCGCAAATCCAAGTGTTTCACCCAATGGTCAAAAATTAGTGTTTACACGAGGTGGTCAAATTTATATTAAAAATGTGTATGACACACTCGCGGCTACCCAATTATGCCAAGTTCGCAACGGGGCTACGCAAGTGCGTTGGTCGCCCGATGGTCAAAAACTGGCTTTTGTAAGTAATCGAGGCAAACATAGTTTTGTTGGCGTTTATGATTTTGAAAAAAAGGATTATACGTTTATAAATCCCTCAATTGACACGGATACAGAACCTGTTTGGTCGCCCGATAGCAAACAAATAGCATTTTTGAGGTTAAGACGAGATTTAGAACCAACAGTGAGTTTTTTCCCTCTCCGTGAGCAAGAACCCTGGTCAATCATTGTAGCCGATTTAACACAAAGCACCAGTCCATACCGCACCATTTTCACTGCAGATAAAGGTATGGGCAGTGTTTATTGGAATCACACAGGCAAACAACAATTGCTTTGGACAAGCACAAATCACCTCGTTTTTGCTTGGGAAAAAACAGGTTGGCAACAATTGTATGCTGTTCCTTCTACGGGTGGAAAACCTGTACAATTAACAAAAGGCGATTTTGAAGTGGACGAAGTGGTTTTAAGCCGTGATAAAAGACAAGTGCTTTTCAACAGCAATCAAAGTGACATGGATAGAAAACATATTTGGGTGGCAGATTTGCCCAGCCAAAACGCTTTGCCTTTGCGAAATGAAACGGTTGAAAAAGGCTACGCACAGGTTTTGACAAAAGGTAAAACGATAGAACTAAACATCCAACAAGCGGCAAATAGCAATACACTTTTTTTACTACAAAGCGATGAACGTACACCTACCCACGTGGTAATGTACGATATTTCAAAAGGCATTTTTACCCATATTGGAGAACCTTCTAAAACATTCCCACAGTCACAACTCGTTGAACCACAAGCCATTACGCTAACTGCCAAAGATGGTTTGAAATTTCAAAACCAAGTTTTTTTACCTAAAAATTTGAAAAATGACAAATCGCACCCTGCCGTTATTTTTGTACATGGTGGGTCACGCAGGCAGATGCTTTTGGGCTATCACCCAGGGGCATATTATGGAAATGCCTATCACCTGAGTCAATATTTTGCTTCCCAAGGCTACGTGGCTTTGGCTATAAATTATAGGAGTGGGATAGGCTACGGCAGAAATTTCAGAGAAGCTGAAAACTATGGCGCATCAGGCAACAGCGAATTTCAAGACCTCGAAGCGGCAGGGGAGTGGCTCAAAGCACACCCCTCAGTATCGGCATCAAAAATTGTGGTTTGGGGCGGTAGTTACGGCGGGTACATGACAGCTCATGCTCTAGCAAGGCGTTCCGATTTGTTTGCAGCGGGTGGTGATATTCACGGAGTCCACAATTGGAATACTGAAATTCCGACTTTTATGCCCGATTATGATTCTTTGCGCTTTCCAAAACACGCCCAAATTGCCTATAAATCCTCGCCCATTTTTTACCTTGATGGTTGGAAATCACCCGTCCTATTTGCCCACGGTGATGACGACCAAAATGTGCCTTTTTCAGAAACAGAAAACATCCTACGCCTCTTGCGTAAAAAAAATGTTGAAACAGAATTACTGGTTGTACCCGATGAAGTGCATAGCTTTTTGAGACATGAAAGTTGGTATAAAATCTATTTGGCGATTGCTGATTTTTTTGAGCGGAAGTTGAAAAATAAAAAATAATGAAAATCAAATCCATAAAAGTCTATAAAAAAAACCTCACCCTCACCCGTCCCTACACCATCGCTTTCAAAACCATTACGGATGTAGAAAGCGTATTTGTAGAAATCGAGTTGAAAAACGGTAAAATTGGCATCGGTGCTGCCAATCCCTCAAAAGAAGTGGTGGATGAAGATGTCCATGAATCTTTTGAAAACCTACAAACCGAGGCGATTCAGAAATTTGTAGGGCGCAATATCGGTGAAATGTTTACCATTTTACAAGAAGTGAAACAGGCTTTTCCTCACAAACCGGGCACTTTGGCAGCGATGGATATTGCCTTGCACGATGCTTTCGGTCAATATTTGGGCATTCCGATTGTGAAATTTTACAACCAAGAAATTAAAAAACTACCCACATCTGTCACTATCGGCATAAAAGGCGTGCAAGAGACTTTGGACGAAGCCAAAGAATATTTTGACGCAGGTTTCAAAGCCTTAAAAGTGAAAATAGGCGTTGATTTTGAACTCGATATTGAAAGATTGGTGAAATTAAGGGAGCAATTTGGCAATAAACTTCAACTACGAGTAGATGCCAATCAAGGCTATAAAGTGGAGGAAATAATCCCTTTTTTCAAGCGTATTGAAAAACTGAAAATTGAACTTGTTGAGCAACCCAGTCTCGTTGGTACTGAGGGGGGTATAAAAACCCTACCTATAGCCATCCGCAATCGTTTAGCTGCCGATGAAAGCCTGCACGATGGCGAAGCCGCTTTTCAATTAGCTGCCGATAGAACTTTCGGTATTTTCAACATAAAATTGATGAAATGTGGTGGTATTTCCGAAGCCATGAAAATTGCCAATATTGCCAAATTTTCAAATATTGACCTTTTTTGGGGCTGTAATGATGAAAGTATTGTGAGTATTACAGCCGCCCTTCATGCGGCATACAGTTGTAAAAATACAAAATACATTGACCTTGATGGCAGTTTAGACCTCGCTGTGGACATTGTGAAAAGCGGTTTTATCTTGAAAGAGGGGTTTATGACTTTGCCGAATAGGGGAGGGTTGGGTTTGGTAAGATAGAGAAACCCCTTTAAGCATCAATGAACAGAAATCAAAAATTTCTTAAAGTCAAGACAAATTTTTTGGCTTTTTAAAAAATCAAGACCAATTACACCATCCTAATTAGAGGTCACTCCATGTGCTAAAAAATCATAGACTTGGACAACAAAATGTGTTCGCTCAATATTTAAGCAAGTGAGTTTTGCTAAACGATGTTCTTCAACGAGTATAATACCGTTTGAAGTTTCAACTTCAACTTCGCCGATGGCATCTTTGAGTTCAAAACCCAACATGAAAAGCACATTAGAATCTATTGTGGTATGAGAAGCGGCTGTATCTAAAGCTAATCGAAGGCGAAAACGGTCTTCGATGAAAGCTATTAAAACGATTACGCTATCATCATCAGTAAGTTGGAAGGAGAAATTTGTCATAGTCGTTTTAAGATGCCTAATTTTCGCATAGTTTTTAATTCCCCTGTATAAATTAAAGTGGACATAGCAAAGGGTTTAATTTTATCCCTCCCAAGATAACAGACCTCTTTCTTATCTTTACTATGATACAAAACTAAGCCGCCCAAAACATCTAAGCCGTCTGTCTTAGGGTCGCCTAACAAAATCCACTCATCAGGAAAGTGTTGTTTTATCTCATTTAAGGTTAAATACTTTGTCATTTTATAGCTTTTTCAAATATAAAATTTCTTTGCAACATTAATTAAAACGTCTAAAAATGGTTATTAGTTCATATAAACCATAAAAATGTGTTAAGAATATAACATTTTTAAAAGATAAATAAGACAAAAGGAGCATTTTATCTATCATAATTTTAAGAGGGTTCATTTTTTTTCAAAAAAATTACGACCTTCCCTCTTTAATTGAAAAACTAACCAAATATATTTTTTATGGAAAAGAAACAAGGACAATTAATAAAAACCATCACCCTCGCTTCGGCGACTATTTTAGTTGTGAGTTCGGTTATCGGTACGGGTGTTTATAAAAAAGTAGCGCCTATGTCTGCCGATTTACAATCGCCCAAACTTGTTTTGATGGCGTGGATTCTGGCGGGTATCATTAGCCTTTGTGGTGCTTTAAGCAATGCTGAAATTGCGGGTATGCTTGCAGGGTCGGGCGGCGAATATGTTTATTTCAAGCGCATTTATGGCAGATTTACGGCATTTTTGTTTGGTTGGAGCACATTTGCGGTCATTAAAACGGCATCAATATCTTCTATTGCTTACGTTTTTGCGCAATCTTTTAATTCACTCTTACCTTTGCCGCATTTGGACGCTTCTATTGAAAGCATCAAAATTGGTGTTTTTCAGCCTTTTGACAATTTTGGGGTGAAAGCATTAGCCATTGTTCTCATTTTGATTTTAACAAATATCAATACAAGAGGTGTAAAAGGCGGTGAACTTTTAAGCACGTGGATTACAAAATTTGTGATTGCGGGCTTGGCACTCATCGTTATTTCAGGTTTGTTTTTTGGCGGTGGCAGTTTTTCAAATATAGCGACTCCTGCAACAACTTATGTTGAACACGGCTGGACAGAAGGTGTTTTCATAAAATCCTTATTTGGGGCAATGCTTGCTGCTTTTTGGGCGTATGAAGGGTGGAATACCGTCGGTTTTTTAGGCGGTGAAATTCAGAACCCGAAT
>JAYUQN010001024.1:0-2540 GCA_043756725.1 Saprospiraceae bacterium | reverse complement strand
CTTGACTGGCATTGGGCAATACAACCGTTAAAGTTGTGGGCGGTATTGTCAAGGGCGTCGTTGTATTGTAGGTATAATAAGCCAAAGTATGTTTTTGTAAAGTACTTTCGCTGAAAAACGTGACCCATACTTCAGCCGCTTCACAAATGTGCATATCATGTGGTACATGCTGTGAAAGATAATGCCTGTTGTAACGCGACACAGGAAAATTGTTAGGCAATGACGTATTAACACGATAGGCAAAGGGTCTTGAAATAACGTCATCTGGATTCAAGAGATAATCTGGTTTGCCATTGGGTTGGAAAGTACCCAAGTACTTTAAATGGGCTTGGGCATAAGTAAGCTGCGTTAAGCTTACTATCATTAAAAATGCAAGTGTTGTTAATTTGAACATGTTTGTTTTTATTAAAAGTGTGCAGTAATATAGTTGTGAATGTTATCGCTTAAATAAATAGTAAGTATCTGCTGGTAACACCACAAAGTTGTACTATTTAACAATTTTAAAAGTAATAAATATGGGCGAATTGACTAAATTAGGGGGCGAATTGACTATGTTACGGGGTGAATTAGCTAAAGAAAATGAGTAATTTTAAGAGAAATAATTAGAAATTAGACCCCTCAGTATATTGGGCTAAAAAGGAGGTTCCCGAATGTATAATTTAGAAACCTCCTACAAATTACACTTGCTTTAGTGCCCCATTTATACAATAAATTGTCTAAAAAAACGCTATTTCTGAACGCTTAAAACCTTAGAAACACTGTTTTTCTCGTCCATAATCCTAATAACATACAAACCATTGCCTTTCACAATTGCGCCAATATTCAAGCCATAGAAAGGCGCGTTATCAATTTGTTTTGACAAAATGACGGCACCTTGCATATCGTAGAGCGAGATAGTCAATTTTTCACCATTAAAATTGTTAAGTTTAAGATTGACTTCATCAATAGTTGGGTTAGGGAATGTCTCCAATGTTGGCATTTGAGCATCTGAAACCTTGTTACTTTGTCTGCCCATTGCCACAATTGGCTCGGCGATACTTGACCCACAATGCGTTGCCATAATGTAGGCTTCCAAGACACTACCCAAGTTTTTCATCGTACCACTAAGGTTAGATGGAACAGTTGTGGGTGTGTACATAGACAGATAGGTACCCGCAGAAGCATAAGCAGCCGCTACTGCTGGCGATAAAATAATTGGATTAACACTTTTCAATAGATTGAGCTTTGTTGCCAGATATTGTTTCGCCAAAATATAGTAGGCATTTCCGCCTGACGATATGGCAAAAATCTGGTAATTCGTCTTTCCACTACTAAAAAATTGCGTGTTCTCGCCAATCAAATTCCAAGTATTATCTTTTTTGGACGCAGGACCATAAGAGGAGTGCGTACCCCAATAGCCTTGCGAATAAGAACAGCCACAAGGCTTCATCGCTACTGCAACACTACAAGTTGTTACACAACCATTGGCATCTTTCACTTGAACACTGTGAGCAACTCCTGTAAGGCGTATGGCAGTTGCGCCAGTTTCACCATTGTCCCACAGATAGGTGTAGGGTGCTGTACCACCCGTAGGCGTTACCGTAGCAACACCGTCACTACTATTACAACTCGCCGCTTGTGATGAACTTGCACTACAAGTTAATAGTGTTGGTTCTGTGATTGTCCCAGAAGTTGTTGATTTACAACCATTTGCGTCTTCAACTGTATAACTGTACGCACCTGCACTTACGGTGAATGTACCTGTGCCAGTGTAGGGTGCTGTGCCACCTGTTGCACTTACGGTTACAGTTGTTGTACCGCCGTTGCAAGCAATTGTGCCTGCACTTGATGCTGCTACCAATAGTGTTGGTTCTGTGATTGTCCCAGAAGTTGTTGATTTACAGCCGTTTGCGTCTTCAACTGTGTAACTGTACGCACCTGCACTGACCGTGAATGTACCTGTGCCCGAATATGGTGCTGTGCCACCCGTTGCACTTACCATTACGGTTGTTGTACCGCCGTTGCAAGCAATTTTTCCTGCACTTGATGCTGCTTCTAATAGTGTTGGTTCTGTGATTGTTCCAGAAGCTATTGATTTACAACCATTTGCGTCTTCGACTGTGTAGCTGTACGCACCTGCACTAACAGTAAAAGTACCTATGCCTGTGTAAGGTGCAGTACCACCTGTTGCACTTATCATTACGGTTGTTGTACCGCCTTTACAGGCAATTTTTCCTACACTTGCGGCGGCTGCTAATGGGGCAGGTTCTGTAATATTTACGGAACAGGTTATAGAATTTCCTTTGACATCCCGTATCGTTACGGTGTGCATACCTGCACTAAGTCCTGTTGCAGTAGCAGTCGTTTGCTGATTGTCCCACAAGTAGGTATAGTGTCCGTAGCCGCCTGTTAGCGTTGCTTTGGCTTGACCATCAGCTAACCCATTACAAGATACCGCTTTGGTTTGAACAACCACCCCGCAAGCAAGTGGGAGGTAGTGAAAGCAAATATCAATGTGGCTTATACCCGAATATTTACCACTCGGATTTATTGGCGCATGG
>JAYUQN010001023.1:0-6669 GCA_043756725.1 Saprospiraceae bacterium | reverse complement strand
ATGGCTATTTGATTTTCTCTAATTTCTTTTTATCTTTGTAAAAAAAATACAATGAAATTTACAATTGATGTTGAAGAAAATCATGTCGATTTTTTATTAGAGCTTTTACAAAGTCTTGATTATGTGTCTATTGAAATGGACGAACAGGGTATTTCAGAAGAACACAAGCAGCTTTTGGAAGAACGTATAAAAGCTTTTGAAGAAAATCCCTATCAAGGGATTGAATGGTCAGAAGTAAAAAAGAAATTGCATATACATAAAACGGGGTAAAACCCCACTTTTACTGAGGGGGTATAGATTTACGAAATCTTAAAGATTTCGTAAATCTGAACCAAAATCAGAAGGAAATTACCACTTTTCTATCAAATTACCTGTAATTAAAAAGCGGGATTTTACCCCGTTTTATGCATAAATCACTTTATTAACATACTATGCCATTAAAAAAAAGACTTTAATTATTTTTAAACACATATAAGAATCGCAGCACCATTTCACATTTTAAAAACTCTTTTAATATGACTTCCATAGCTGAAAAGAAAATAACCGTTCCCGAATTCCTTGACTTGGACTTTGAAGAGGGTTATATCTATGAACTCATTAATGGTGAAATTATGCGACGTACCTCCCCCAATCTTGACCATCAAGAGGTCTCCTCTAATTTGCATTTCGCACTCATGGCTTTTGTGAAATCCCGTAATTTGGGTAAAGTCTTTGCTGCACCTTTAGATGTCTATTTAACTGAATTTGATTTGGTCGTCCCAGATTTAATATTCGTTTCTAAGAACAATGAAGCGATTCATAAAAATAGGCTGTGCATTGAAGGTGTGCCCGATTTAATCGTTGAAATATTGTCAAAAGGCACTAAAAAAGTGGATATAGGTAAAAAAAAGACCCAATATAAAACGCATGGCGTCAAAGAATACTGGATTGTTGACCCGCGCGCCCAAAGCATAGAAGTGTATGAATGGCAACAAGGGGATTATGAGTTGATATCAGAGGCTGAGGAAACTGGCGTGGTTGAGTCTAAGGTTTTGCAAGGATTTAACTTAGAAATAAGTGAAATTTTTAGTTGAAATACAACTTTTTAATTAAAACTACTGAGGGGGTAAAAACCGTTTTAAAAAAGCCGTATTGAAATTTAAATTCAGTACGGCTTTTTATTATTAGATTAAAAAGGCTTTATTTCAAGCAAAGCTCAATTTCTCTTTAGGTTTTGGAATAATGCGCCCTAACATCTGCGCTGTTTTAATCCATTCTTCAATTATAATTTGAATATTGGCTAACGCTTCTGCATACGTTTTGCCATCAGCTTTACAACCTGCTAATTCAGGAGCTTCAGCTATAAAAGCCGCATCTTGTTCGCTCCAATAAAGGAGAATTTCATATTTATAGTATCCCATTTAGTGAAAATTTATTTCAAAATTAATAAAAAAACCAGCATTATAACCTGAAAATTCTTATTTTTGTCTGTATAAATATTTAGTAACTATTTTGAGAAACCAACACCCCCGTTATGAATATGAATTGGAATCATTTAGATAATACTGAACTAAAAGATGAAATTACTTTGATTCGTTTAGTTATCCAACAAACAGATGAAAATCCTAAATTAACCATCCAACAAAAAGAGATTATAATAAATCAATGCTTGGATAAACTCAAATCTTTATATGATGAACAAAGAAAAAGAGGCATTATTAAATAAGGTGTTAGCAGAAGCTAAATTACCAACACAGATTTCACCTAAAAGCATTGAAAGATTCTTAAATAAAATGAATCCAGATGACGACATGCGTGAATATTTGAGGGCTTATTTTTCTGCTGAAACGCATGAAGAAAGAAAGGCTATTGAAAAGAAAAAATACAAATCAATGTCACAAAAGGAACAAGCTGATTTCAGTCTTAGTTTCTTAAGATGTGTACAGACTGAATTAAATTCTGTAAGCGTAGTTGCTTGATTTTCAATATATTATATTTTTAAATACAAAGAAACTAAGTTTACAGTTTATAAAGTTAGATATTGACCTGCCCTACATTCATTTGTCAACATCTAACTTTGTAAACTTTGTTGCTTTGTGTTTAAAAAATATGTTATCTCAAAACTGAAAATAAATAAACGCATTCGCCGAAAATGTCCCAAAAAAAGCAACCAAAAGAACCAAAGTCGCAAACCCTGCCACTCTGAAATACGGGTTTTCAATCGCCAATTCCTGCATATTTTTGAAATTATTGTGAAATATTTCAGCCGTTAACAATATCAAAATCAAGGCAATGCCTTTCAAAACCACAAATTTGTCTATCACCGTATTCCACGCATAACCCTCGCCGCGCGCTATTTGACCTACCACTTGCCAAGCCGTTGTGAAATCTTTTGCTCTAAAAAATACCCATGCAAAGCAGGTGAGCATGAAAACAAATAACATACTGTACGCATGAATAAACCACTTCGGCAGCCGCAAAAAAGTCTCAATTTTACTGAGGGGGGGCGCAATCACCCTTTGCAAAATGAGATACGACCCATGCAAAAATCCCCAAAACACAAATGTCCAATTCGCCCCATGCCATAAACCGCCTATCACCATCGTGAGCATATTATTCCGATATGTCATCAACTTGCCACCCCGATTGCCGCCTAAAGATATATACAAATAATCCCGTAACCACGACGACAAACTGATATGCCACCGTGTCCAAAATTCTGAAAAATTCTTTGAAAAATAAGGCGTTCTGAAATTCCACGGAAAATCGAAACCCAACATTTGTGCCAGACCGCAGGCAATATTAGAGTAACCACTGAAATCGCAATAAATTTGAAAAGCGTATAAAATAACGCCAATCAAAACGCTCAATCCGCTAAAATTACTTGGAAATGCGAAAATTTGATCCACATAAGGCGCAATCGAATCCGCAATCGCTACTTTTTTGAAAAATCCCCACAACACTTGCGCCATACCCTCTGTGAAACGATTCCATGAAAACACTTTATCGCCGCTTTGAAATTGCGGCAAAAACGTTCGCGCCCGAACAATCGGACCCGCCACAAGTTGTGGGAAAAACGACACAAACGTCGCATATCGCCAAAAATCCCGTTCCGCTTTTATCTCTTTGCGATACACATCTATTGTGTAACTCATGCTTTGAAACGTGTAAAACGATATACCAATTGGTAAAATGATTTTCATCGTACTCCAATCCGCTTCCATACCCATAGAAGTCAGCACTTTCACAAAACTATCTGCAAAGAAATTGAAATATTTGAAAAAGCCGAGAAACCCCAAATTGCTCACAACGGAAATGAAAACCAAACGGCTTTTTTTCTTTGCGTCGTTTTCATTTTCAATAAAAATACCCAATGAATAGTCCAATATTGTTGTGAACATAACGATGCCCAGAAAACGCCAATCCCACCAACCGTAAAACAGATAGGACGCAAGAAGGCATAACCACATGCGGTCACGCCCTTTCAAAAACCAATAGGTTGGAAAAAAAAGGGCAATGAAAATTGTGAAAACAATGCTATTGAAAACCATGATTTTAATGATAAATGATAAATTATGAATCAGATTGGTGCAGAGCACCACAATATTTGTAGGAAATGGTCTTGTTTCAAAGGTGCGTAGCACCGTAATATTGGTAAAAAGAATCAAATATCACGGTGCTACGCACCTTTGGAAAATGGAACAAACGTAATTTTCTACAAATATTGCGGTGCTCTGCACCAACATGACAAAAAAATAGAATGTGGGAAACGGACAGGACTGAAATCCGTGTTACGGCTAATGAGCGACATATTTTTTTAATATTTCTTTAAAAATCAAATACCCTTCGCCATTCAAATGCACCCCATCTAATGACAATTCGGTTTTTAAGGCTCCTTCCTTATTTGTAAAAGGCGTGTGCGTATCAATATAAATCAAACCCTCTTTTTCAGCTATGCGTTTGATGCCTTCATTCACCGTTCTAATATCCTCATTTTTCATGCCCGTTCTACGCAAATCGTTGTGAATGGGCAATATCGCTTCCAAATAAAGCTGCGTTTTAGGCGTTCCCGCACGTACGTGAAGGACGATTTTTTCATAATTTTCAATAATATACTGAGGGGGGTGAAACATCAAATCATTGACACCTACCAATAGAAAAACCTTCTTAGGTTTCATGGCTATCACATCGTCTAAGCGGTTGAGGATATCGTCTGTGCCATCGCCAATGATGCCACGATTGATAATGTCTTGATTATCAAGCAGTTCTGCCCATTCACATTCAGCGGTTAGGCTATTGCCAAGCATAACGATTTTGCCTTCTTTTTTAGGCAAAGTTGCCAAATGGCTTGTCTTATGTTTTTTCAAACTCACGATGCCGTTGCCTCTGTATTTTACTAAATAAAACAAATATCTTGGGCTGCCGATTTTCACTAAAGCGTAAGCGATGCAACCGAAGAAAATAAGGTTGAAAAAAAGGGAAATAAAGAGTAGTTTTTTCATATTTAATACTGCTTAATTTTGTCATTCTGAGGAACGAAGAATCTGTATGTAAAACTTTGAATGTCAGTATTTTTTCCGTAGGAATCCCTACGGGAACATTCAGATTCCTCGTTCCTCGGAATGACAAAATAGCTTTTCCAAGATTGTTTAAAAACTAACTTTTCTTTAAAACTTCATCAATTGAAACCGCTACCTTATGCTCCGAATGTTTAAAATTCTTATTCGGATTCGCCATTTTAAACAAAGCGGAAAACTGTTTTAGTACAAAAATGGGTATCGCTTGCACCGCTTTCCACACCATCGGCGGCACTTTAGACAAATAAAGACAGAAAAAAATATTGCTTATAAAAATCACCATCGCTGTAGCTAATGCTATACTAATTTTCACATTGATAAACAAACCCACTAAAAACATCAAGCCTGACATGCCCAAAAGGATAAAAAGCGGCAAGGATGCTGTCACCAAACCAAAGAAAAACTTGTTCCAATTGAGCGTTAACACCCCCCTCAGTATAAACCCTGTTGAATTAGGTAAATTCTGAAAATAGGAGAAAAGCCAACGGCTGCGCTGCGTTTCCACCTCCGTAGCCGAAGTCACTTTTTCATCATAACATATCGCATTTTGTGCATAAACAATGCGTTCACCTTCTCTCAACAAGTGATTTTGAAGAATTTTATCCTCTTGCATCATCTTTTTCCACAGTTTTTTGCCTTGCGTTATCTCCTCGCCATAAAGATAGGAATCGTATAATTCCTGCTCAACAGCCATGCCACTGCCTGAAATGACGGTGGAACTGCCCAAGCGTGGCGGCACAAGCCTTTCAATATAATTTTTATAAAACTCGCCCAACGAGTCAGCCGCCGCCATGAGCGTATCCAAATTTTTAGCCGTTCGTTGCCCTTGTATCGCCTTATGTCCTGCGTTGGCATAAGCATTGATGGTTTCTAAAAACTGAGGGTGGGCGAGGTTGTCAGCATCCCAAATCACAGCATATTCATGTTGCCGCACATAATTTTCAGTGGCGTGAATGATGGATTTTACTTTCAAATTCAAAGCCGGTTCGGGCTTCAAAACGGTGAGTTTTTCGGATGAAATTTGCCATTTTGAAATGTCTGCATTGTCTGCCACGAGGTAGATATGGTGCTTGCCATGGGCTTGCATCAAGAGCGATTGCACAAGCGGTTTGGCAATATCGGCGTTGCGATAAGCGGTGATGATATTCGCAAAATCGTATTCTTTTTGCGGTTTGCCTTGCTGTTTTTCAACCGTTTTATCTTTCGTAAAAAGGCTGAAAAAGACCGTTATGAACGGAAAAACAAGGAAAAATATTAATATTCCTGCAATAATGTAAAAAAATGTCATCATCTGTTTGTTCGTATTTGTTTTTTAAATTGCGGTTTTAGGTTGCTCACAGAGGAGACAGAGGTTCACAGAGGATTTCTTTCTCTGTGTACCTCTGTCTTCTCTATGAGTCATTTTTACTTAAAATACTGAGGGGTGTTTTTTATGTTAAAAAGTATTTATATTTGAAGTTTTAAAACATAAATTTTAATAATGTAATGATAACTACGGACATCTCTAAAATAAACATTTTGACACATAGTGTCAAAATGTTTATTTTAGATATTTCTTGAGTTACCAAAATGTCTATCAAAACTTTTAAATATGAAAAAAAATATATCAAATATCGTTGGTGGTATACTTTTAATAGCGTCTATTACCTGTTTCATTTACGCTCAAATGTTAAATTCTGAGCGATTGGCTTTTTATGGTGTTTATGCGTTTTCAATTAGCAGTGCACTTTTAGTTTTAGCGAATTTGGATTTTACAGACGTGAAACGTTACAATAAAATCGGTACTTTTTACGGAATAATTGGCATAATTGCCATATTAATAGGTTTTATAAAGGTGGTTGATAAAAGCAATGGCTTTATGGCACTTGGATACATTATGTTTTTAATAAACTTTTATTTTACTCACCTTTTTAACAAAACAAAAAATTTACAAAATGAAAAAATCAATTGAAATTTCAAGCAAGGGACTTAGTAACGCTAAAAAATTAACTCCGTCTTTTGTCATTCTGAGCGCAGCGAAAGAATCTGAATGTAAAATATTTATTTTCAATATTTTACATTCAGATTCTTTCGCTGCGCTCAGAATGACAAAAAGCGATGTTATTTTTTAAGC
>JAYUQN010001022.1:0-6678 GCA_043756725.1 Saprospiraceae bacterium | reverse complement strand
GATTTATTCGGGGTTTATGTAGAGACGTTGCACTGCAACGTCTTAGGTTTAGCTATTTTTCACCACAATCAAGACGTTGCAGTGCAACGTCTCTACGTAAACCTTGGGTATAAATCCTTAGCTTAATGGCATTGAACTTTAGTTTGGGGTAGGGCGAAATGTTCCTTTTCGGCTTTAGCCAAGCATTTTGGTAAGAAAAATGAGCGGCAAAAGCCAGTTTTGTGCTTTACTTTACCCCCCGTACTGAAGTTTGGGGTTAGCCATAAAAGTGGAACTTATTTTTTAGTGTTACTTAGCTCTACATTGGCACTTTAAAAAAGCCCGAGCAACCCCGGCCCCTAAAGGGCAATGCCATTAATCTAAGGGATATTAACCGAGGTTTAGGTAGAGATGTTGCAGTGCAACGTCTTAGTTGTGGTCAAATTTGGTTAAACTTAAGACATTGCAGTGCAACGTCTCTACATAAACCTCGGGTATAAACCCTTAGCTTAATGGCATTGCCCTTGAGGGGTAGGGGGCTGTGGGCTTTTATAGAGTGCCAAAGTAAAATTAGATATATATTTTATAAATCAATCCCCAAGCCAATTAATTTTCTTTTCCGCTCTTGGGATGGGCTTGATGATACACTTTTTTCAATCTTTCTAACGAATTGTGGGTGTATATCTGTGTAGCTGCCAAACTTGCATGACCTAATAATTCTTTTATAGCGTTCAAATCTGCACCATTTTCAGATAAATGAGTGGCAAAAGAGTGACGCAAAACATGGGGGCTGCGTTGTTCTTGAGTTGTTACGTGCCCCAGATGTTTTTTTACGCTGGCATATACAAAGGAAGTTTGGACTGGTTCTCCTTTAGCCGATAGTAGAAAAGAATTCCCTTTATAATCTGGAAATTTTAGATGGCGCGCTTCAAGATACCCCCTCAGTATATCGGCTAATTTTTTACCAAAAGGCACAAGGCGTTCCTTATTGCCTTTGCCTAAAACCTTGAGCTGATTTTGAGAAAAATTAATATCCGCTTGTTTCAAGCCTATTAATTCAGAGCGGCGTATGCCTGTGGCATATAAAATTTCAACAACAACACGTGCCAATACTGAGGGGTAGTCTTCTCCCCATTCGATTTGGTCGAGCAGTTGTTCTAATTTACGTTCAGATACAGCCACAGGCAAGCGTTTAGGGGTTTTGGGATTGGTCACTTTCACCATCGGGTTGGAACTGATATAACCGCGTTTTTGCAACAGCTTGAAATAAGTTTTCAAACAAGAAAGTCTTCGATTGACGCTACGGGCAGCCGCTTCGTCACTCATTTGAGCCATTATCCATGCCCTAATATGAGTATGCCTCACCTCCGTTACGGAGGTGAGGCTATACTGTTCGATATACGCAACAAACTTTTCCATGTCTATGCGATACGCAATCGAAGTATTGGGAGAATATCTTTTTTCGGATTCGATATACCGAAAGAATACGTCAAGATGCAATTCCATTATAGTGTTAAATCAAGTGTGAAAAGTAATGAGACAAATATAAGACATTTTACTCAAAACCCCAAACTTATAAATTTAAACCTATAATTACTCTAAATTGCCGTATGTATCTTGTTTATAAACAGCTTTCAAAACCTGCGTACGTCTTTCAACGCTGGGTTTTGTGAAAGCTTTGCGGCGACGTAGCTCTTTCAACGTACCTGATTTTTCGTACTTTCTTTTGTACTTTTTGAGTGCTTTGTCAATACTTTCGCTGTCTTTTACATCAATAATAAGCATGATTAGATACCTCTCTTTTTGAATTGAAATGAAATAATTAAATTTTGCTCGCAAAGATATATTGTATTGGTTTAAAATACAAATTTTTACTGTTTTTTACTAAAAAAAGAATTGAACAGCTTTTATAACGGACCGACTTACGTTGAGTTTAATGGTTTCACAAAATTTATTTAGAAAGCTTCTGCCATCATAGTGGCTGATAAAGCGGCATCTTTTGATTCAAGCGTTGATTGCCCCATCAAATAAATATCAACGGCTCGGGCACATTCTCGTCCTTCTGAAATAGCCCACACCACAAGCGATTGCCCGCGTCGCATATCGCCCGCAGCAAATACTTTTTCAATATTGGTTTGATAGCGTGTGTCTTTTACATTGCCTCTTCCATCAAGTTCAATGCCCAATTGATTTAACAAGCCTTCGTGTTGGGGATGTAAAAAACCGGCGGCTATAAAGGCGCGCTCACAAGGTATTTCCCGCACAGTACCCTCAATTTCAGTCATTTTACCACCTTCCCATAGCACATCCACAATTTGCAAGGCTTTCACATTGCCCTTTTCATCGCCTAAAAAAGCTTTGGTATTGATAGCCCATTGACGTTCACAACCTTCTTCATGAGAAGAAGATGTGCGCAACATCATGGGCCAATTGGGCCACGGCGTTGCAGCGGCTCTATCGAGGGGCGGTTTGCCGAGCAATTCAAATTGGGTAATAGATTTTGCTTTATGCCTATTGGAAGTACCCACACAATCCGACCCCGTATCGCCACCGCCAATTACCACCACATTTTTACCCGTCGCCATTAGGGGTTCCCCCAGCCACTCAGGGTCATCCCCCGCTACACGTTTATTGTTTTGCTCTAAAAACGCCATAGCAAAATGGATACCTTTTAAATCACGTCCTGTTATTTTCAAATCACGTGGGATGGTTGAGCCACCTGTTAATACCAACGCATCGTATTCTCCCATTAAGGCTTGAGGGTCAATATTGACTCCCACGTTTGCTTCTACTTTGAACACAATACCCGCTTGTTCCATCACGTGTTGTCGCCTATCAATTGTCCATTTTTCTAATTTGAAATCGGGAATACCATAACGCAACAAACCGCCTATGCGGGTATTGCGTTCAAAAACCGTTACCCAATGCCCTGCTTTATTCAATTGAGCCGCTGCCGCCAAACCTGCGGGACCAGAGCCAATAACAGCCACTTTTTTGCCTGTTCTTACTGAGGGGGTCTCTGGTTTCACCAAATTATGGGTAAAAGCGTGTTCGATAATAGATTTTTCAATAAACTCAATCGCCACAGGCGGGTTATTGATGCCCAATACGCAAGAGGCTTCGCAAGGAGCGGGGCAAATACGCCCTGTAAATTCGGGAAAATTATTCGTAGTGCTCAATATATCATAAGCCTCAGCCCAATCGTTGCGATAAGCGGCATCATTAAATTCGGGAATATTATTGCCCAATGGGCATCCGTTGTGGCAGAAAGGAACGCCACAATCCATACACCGCGCGGCTTGTTGATTGGTTTTCTCTGCGCTAAATAGTTCGTAGATTTCTTTATAATCTTCAACACGGGTTTCAATACTGCGACTTTTAGGCAGTTCACGTGTGTATTTCATAAACCCTTTCGGATCAGCCATGACGTTTGATAATTTTTTAATTGGTAGAAAATAAAAATAAAAAGACTGCAAATGTACTAAATTTTTTATAAAAACATATCCTCCCCCTTATTCTACAATTTTCAAGCCTAATAAAAGCAAGGATTTCAAGCAATAGCTAAATATAAATTTCATAAAATATCTTTTTTGCAATATTATATTTCAAAAACTAAAGCCTCATTTTATTTTGGCACTTTTACTAAATATGGAACACAGAATATTTGTTGCTGTAATTTTTCGTGTGCAATTGTAGAGACGTTGCACTGCAACGTCTCTACGTGGTTCATTTTAACAAGGTTATTGTAAAAAAAATGCCTACTTGCACACAAAAAGTTACAGCAACGAATATTTTACCAGCTTTTCCAAAAAAATTTAAGACCTTGTGACTCGTTTTTAAAACGCGTAAGTGTTAAATTTACGAAACAAATAAAATCATCCCTATATATTTTACTGACATGAAACAAATAATTTTATGTACTTTACTATTTAAGATATTGATAATCAATACTTTGAATAGTCAAACAATGAAAAAAAATGATTTTTTCACTGCTTCAGATACTTTCAACAAAAAGCGTTTAAATACTTTATTGACGGCGGGTGCTATCGGTTACACCACCTCCTTTATTTTGCTTTATAAAGTTTGGTATGCCAATGAAAAATTAACAACATTTCATTTATTTGACGACAATGGTGAATGGCTTTTAGCAGATAAAATCGGGCATACCCTTACCGCTTATAACGAATCGCAATGGGCGTTTGAAGCTTTTCGTTGGGCAGGTGTGAAAAATAACAAAGCCGTGTGGGCGGGTATGGCAGCAGGCACTTTATTTCAAACCACTTTCGAATACATGGACGGGCTTTCAGAAGGTTGGGGTTTTTCAATGGGTGATGTGATAGCCAATACGAGCGGTTGCGCTTTGTTTGGACTTCAACAAGCCACTTGGCAAGAGCAAAGGATTGTGATGAAAGTAGGCAATTTTCCTAAAAAATATGATAAAACGCCGGTTCAAGTGTATAATGACGACACTAAAAGATTTGAAACTTCTTCCGTTTATAAATTAGCCCGATCAAAAAGGCTGTATGGTGAAAAATATACGGAATCTTTTTTCAAAGACTATAACGCCATCAATTGGTGGCTTTCGGTGAATCCTAAAAGTTTTGCTAAAAATTCAAAATTTCCTGCTTGGCTCAATATTGCGGTGGGTTATAGCGCCGAAAATGTATTTGGCGCACTTTATAATATTCCACCCACCGATACAAAAGAGTATCCCCGCCACCGCCAATATCTCTTATCTTTAGATATTGATTTGAGCCGAGTGAAAACAAAAAGTAAATTTTTGAAAACGGTATTGAAAGCTTTCAATTTTGTTAAAATACCTGCGCCGGCTTTGGAATATAATTCGTTGGGCAAATTCAAATTTCATCCGATAATTTTTTAAATGAAAACAAGCACTATTGATTGGAATTACCTCTTTGTCGCACTTTTGGCAAGTGTTTTTTTTCTACCCTTTCTGGGCGGCGTTCACCTCTTTGATTGGGATGAAATAAACTTTGCAGAGTGCAGCCGCGAAATGATACTGTCCGAAGGGACTCCTATGTCCAAAGGACTCCTTTCGGAGGAGAGGGGGGACTACCTGCGTCCTCAAATCAATTTTGAACCATTTTGGGAAAAACCGCCTTTGTTTTTTTGGTTTCAAAGTCTGAGTATGCACTTGTTTGGCGTCAACGAATATGCCGCACGTTTTCCAAATGCTGTCTGTGGTGTTTTAACACTCCTTATTATATATCATCTGGGCAAAAAGCTGTATGATACACGTTTTGGGTGGTTGTGGGTATTGGCTTATCTCGGCTCTATCCTCCCCCATCTGTATTTTAAAAGCGGCATCATTGACCCATTTTTCAATCTTTTTATCTTTTTATCATTGCTCTTTTTGATTAAAAGTGAAAACAACAAATTACCTATTACCCATAACCTATTGCCCATCATTATTGGCGGCTTGTTTTCTGGTTTAGCCATTTTAACAAAAGGACCCGTTGGTTTGTTAATAGTTGGATTGACTTGGCTTTGTAAGCTCTTGATTTTCAAAGAGTTAAGTTTTAAAAGTATTATTAATTTTGCTGTTTTCACTTTCACCGCTTTGGCAGTTACAAGCCTTTGGTTTGGTATTGAAACGGTGAAAAATGGGACTTGGTTTGTGAAAACTTTTATAGATTATAATATCCGATTGGCACAAACAGAGGATGCAGGGCATGGTGGATTTTTCGGGTATCATTTTGTCGTTTTGTTGATAGGTTGTTTTCCAGCGTCCATTTTTGCGCTTCGCGGCTTATATATGCGTTACAATTTCATGGGTGAAAAAGTGGATTTTACACGGTGGATGAAGGTGCTTTTTTGGGTGGTTTTGATACTTTTCAGCATTGTTCAATCCAAGATAGTACATTATTCTTCCATGTGTTATTTGCCTTTGACTTTTCTTTCAGCCCTCACTTTGAAAACACTCATGGATGAAAATAAAGTTTTTAATGCCCTAAAAATAAGTCTTTTAGTTATAGGGGTTTTAATCGGACTTATTGTTGCCGTTGTGCCTTTTGCGGGTCAAAATATAGCCCTCTTGAAACCGCTATTTCAGAAAGATATATTTGCTTTGAAAAACTTGGATGCCGCTGTTACGTGGACGGGTTGGGAATCGCTTGTGGGTGTATTTTTCATTTTCAGTAGCATAATCACTTATTTTATGTTAAAAAGAGGTCAGATACTGATGGCATATCCCGAGACACTCGGGAGGGGGGTTATTACTTTGTTTTTAGCCACCGCTTTGTTCGTCAATCTTGTACTTATCGTGTTCATAAACAAAATTGAAGGCTATTCTCAAAATGCCGCTATTGAATTCTATAAAAGTAAAAAATCAGAAGATTGTTATATCCAAACATACAACTTTAAAAGCTATGCCCATTTGTTTTATGCACAAAAACAAAAACCAACAAATCCTAAACACAGTGATTCAGCATGGTTGATGCGGGGTGACGTAGATAAACCCACTTATTGGGTGGCGAAATATGGCTCAAAAAGTGAATTGGATACGGTTTTAACATTACAATATCTGTACGATAAAAACGGTTTTGTTTTTTATAAAAGAAAATAAAAAAAAAGATGCAAATGTGCATTTCCTTTTTTACTTTTGATATACTTTAATTTTTAAACCAAAATCGTCAATCCAAAAATCTATAACATGGGTGTCACGATACATTATAAAGG
>JAYUQN010001021.1:0-2548 GCA_043756725.1 Saprospiraceae bacterium | reverse complement strand
TCGCTTTGGAAGAGAATTTTTAAGCGAAAAACTGTCGCTAAATAGTGAATTTAGTTGCTGTGTGATATATTTTCTGTAGATTTAGGGTAAGTTTTTTGAAAAATTTGTTGCTGTAATTTTTCGTGGGCAATTGTAGAGACGTTGCAGTGCAACGTCTCCTAAATGTGCGCTTGTACCACAAAGTAGATAATTCCGTAAAAAAGTACATTTCAATGAAAAATATAAAACAATTTATCCTGCTTTCGCTGTTCATTTTGCTCTTTTCAGCTTGTGAAAAAGTGTTGATAGAAGCCAATCCTAAAAATTCACCGACAGCAAACGTCAAGTATTTGTGGAATGTCATCAATGAACGTTACCCGTTTTTTGAGTTTAAAAAACTGAATTGGGACTCGGTGGGTGCGGTTTGGATTCCTCGTGCGAGTGATACGATGGGCGATGTCGCTGTTTTCAGAATCATGGATTCGATGCTCTATACCTTGCGTGACGGGCATACAAATCTTTATGGCGCTTTCAATTTTACCCGCAATTGGCAGTGGTATTTGAATTATCCTGATAATTACAATGCTAATTTAGTGGAGCGCACTTACCTTAATGGGGCGCAATGGTACACAGGGGCGTTGGTGAATCGGTTTTTAGATAGCAATCGGGTGGGTTATGTGCGATATAGCAGTTTCAGCAGCGATATTTCGGATTTTGCGATAGATGTGGTTGTCAGTCGTTTTCAAAATACAAAAGGTATAATTCTTGATTTACGCAGCAATGGCGGCGGGTCTGTGTCAAATATTTCACAATTAGCCTCTCGTTTTACAGATAAAAAGTTTTTGGCATGGAAAGAAGCTGAAAAAAATGGCAAAGGCAGACAGGATTTCACAAACTATAAAGAAGAATATATTGAACCCAAAGGTGATAAAAAGTATCTGAAACCTATCATTATTTTGACAAATCGGCGAAGTTACAGTGCCACAACCCTATTTGTAGCCGCTATGCTCAACCTCCCGAATGTGAAAGTAATTGGCGATTGGACAGGCGGCGGTGGCGGTGCGCCCACGTCAACGCAATTGCCTAACGGGTGGGTAGTCCGTTATTCTGGCACTGTTACGCTGATGCCCAATGGTTTTAATATTGAAAATGGTACACCACCTACCATCAAACAAGACCTAACAAAAGACGATGAAGCCAAAGGAATTGACAGCATCATCGAACGGGCTTTGAAAGAGTTGAAATAATTTTGTTTCTAACAATCCTTATAATTTCAAAAATAGTTTCTACTTTTAGAGTCTGAAAGGAAATGATGAATTATAAATGATGAATGATGAATGATGAATTAAGAAAGCGTTGTACCACAGGCATCCCTTTGGGAAAAATCAAGGCTTTACAATTTCGAAAATGATACTTTATTATTTTCACGTTCCAAAAGCAAATTTCACAATGAAAAATTTTATTTTTTTACTGTTACTTTGTCTAACTAATTTATTGTCAATTAGTTGTGCCAATAACTCAAAGGGAGATAAATCTACTGAGTCGCCACAAACTGTTATTGGAGATCAAAACGAGCCGACAAAAACAACCAAAGGTAATCGCCTAAAAGACGATAGAACGCCGCCAAATGCCGCCAGTGATAATATCCCCGCTAAGGTTTATAAGGTTTTGAAATATATAAATGAAAACGGCGAAGCACCAGAAGGTTATGTTGGAGGACGCATTTTTCAAAATCGGGAACGGCATTTGCCTATAAAAAATGGAAATAATCAGAAAATAAAATACCATGAATGGGACGTGAATCCAAAAAAACAAGGGCGTAATCGAGGAACAGAGCGCCTCATAACAGGCTCAGACGGGCGAGCATGGTTCACAAATGACCATTATGCAACGTTTATAGAAGTGAAATTATAAGTTGAATTAGGATATTAAGTATATCAAAGGATATTAAGGATTAATGCCTTCTAAAATTTCAAAATACTGAGGGGGTATATCCTTAATATCCTTTTGTATCCTTAATATCCTAATTCAAGTTAATATAATATAAAAAAAACCAACATTTTAATATTCAATAGCCTAACGATGTCAAGCAATTACAAATTTCTAAAAGAAAACTACGCAACCAAAAAAGAGAAAAACACAGAGGTCGCTATTCTCGATGGTAAAACAATAGCCACGATGGCAGATTTTTATACCCAAATCGCCAAGCAATTGCATCTGCCTTCCTATTTCGGTAAAAATTTGGATGCTTTGTTCGATTGCCTCTGCGATTTTTCATGGCTCGATGCCAATAATGTGCACGTTATATTGAGAGATTATGATGAGTTTCTTTCAAAAGAGCCACGCAACAAACGGTGGGATGTGCTTGTCACGCTCAACGACGCTGCCAATGAATGGCGGGCGATGAAAGGGAAAGATAAAATTAAGTTTGAAATACATGTCGAGCCTTCTGAAAGGATTAAACAAGATTTGGAAGATGCGGAAATTTAATGCACCCCAGATTTAGGGTAAGTTTTTTGAGAAAATGTTGAGGACGTTTTGATTTTTTTTTGCAAAAAAAAATCAAAAC
>JAYUQN010001020.1:0-2549 GCA_043756725.1 Saprospiraceae bacterium | reverse complement strand
CCCCCTCAGTACTTTCCACTTCCAAAGTACCACCATGCCCTTTCGTCACAATATCATACGCCAATGAAAGCCCTAAGCCTGTTCCTGAACCCGTAGGTTTGGTTGTAAAAAAAGGTTGAAAAACTTTGGCTCTCACGCTTTCAGGCATACCTGTACCATTGTCTTTGACTTTTATAATTATTTGCCCCCCAACCCCCAGAGGGGGAGCGACATAGTGCGTACTCACTAATACAACTGGCACGTAATTCTCCCCTCTTCCCATAGGGACTCCTACGGAGGGGGGGTGGGGGGCTTGCTTTCGTTGATTCACTGTATAAAACGCATTATTAATCAAATTCAATAAAACACGCCCAATATCTTGTGGAATGACTTCTATTTTAGGCAAGTTTTCATCTGCAATTAGCTCAAAATCTGCATTAAAATTCTTGTCTTTTGCTCTTAAACCATGATAGGAAAGCCGCAAATATTCATCTGCCAACTTATTAATATCGGTCAATTCTTTCACGCCTGTACTCGCACGAGAGTGTTCAAGCATTCCTTTTACGATGCTGCTCGCTCGTTTACCGTGATGGCTTATTTTCTCTTGGTTTTGGCTTAAATCATCGAATAATTCGCCAATATATGCCTTGTCTTGTGCGGATTTTCCCATTTCATCTTTTAAATCTTTTACTAAATCCACGCTCAATTCAGAGAAATTATTAACAAAATTCAAGGGGTTTTGTATTTCATGGGCGATGCCTGCGGTGAGTTCGCCGAGACTTGCCAATTTCTCTTTTTGAATCAATTGATTTTGAGTGGACTTTAATTTTTCTAATGATTTTTTGAGGTCGGTGGTGCGTTCAGTCACTTTTTCTTCTAAGATGATATTTTGTTTTTGGATAAGTTCAGCCTGCTCTTGCGCGGCTTTCAGTGCCGTGGCTTGGGCTGCTTCTCGTTGTTTTTTATAAAGATTGATACGGTCAGCAAGGGCAAATGACAATAAAGTCACTTCAATTGCCGACCCAATTTGCATAGAGTTGATATAATACATAACAGGTAAAATATTGACCGATTCAAGAATAGCCGCTATGAAGCCTATTATCAGGAAACTCCAAGCCACTAAGTAAAACTTGGCGGGTTGGTAACCTTTGCGAAGAACGACGACACCTGTAATTAAGAAATAAATAGCCATCAATAAAATACCGACTTGCGCCAGCATCAAAGCAGGGATTTGAAAGGGGGTAAATACGAGGATTAAAACAATGATGCCCAGCCCGATGAATACTTTAGAAAACTTATGAAGTCGAGGTGATAATCTTCGAGTATGCAAAAAGCTTCGAGTGAAAATGGTAGCAGTCAGTATTGTCAAGGCAGATGTGGCAACGGCATATTGATTGAAAATAGGTATGTTGGGCCAAACATATTCAAAGACATATTGATACAATGTTGACATAAACCAGGTGATGCTCAACACATAGGCTACATAGTACAGATAGACCATTTCTTTTGTTGAAAAATACAGGAAGAAGTTGTAAAGCAAGATAAGCATCATAAAACCGAAATAGATTCCTTGTATAAAATCCAATAAATGGGCATCTTCCATAAATGCTTTGAGCGTACCGACTCGCAGTGGAAAGAAAAATGGCTGCATCGTTTTTGCCCGAAGGAAATAAGTTTGTTTTCCGCCGGTGGGTATGTTCAAAGGAAAAAGGAAGGTGGTCACTTTGACAGCCCTTTTGGAAAAGGCGTAATTGTCGCCTGAGAGTTGGACTTCTTTTACTTGTCCATCAGTCACGGCATAAAGTGCAATGCTATCAATAAAAGGTGAACCAATTTGAAGGTAATAATCTTGTGGAGTTTCTTTAACTAAGTCGAAACGAAACCAGACAGCATCAGCAATGCTTCCAAAGTTAGGTGCATGTTGCTCATAGGGTTTAAATTGAGACTGGACATCAGGTAGCAATATATTTTCAATGCTCAGAAAATGGGCATCCTGCAAATAGTCAGTATATTTCCCTATGGGTTGCCATTGATCCACCGATTTGAGGGGGGCAACAAGTTGGGAATATGAATGAATTGTTGATAGAAAGAATGAAAAGGATAACAGTAGAGTTTTAAGCTTCATTTTACATTACTTTAATTAAGGTGAAGTTACATTTATTTCAAAAAAGAATTGTGAAAATTAATTTTTGTTAAATTTGATTGATTATCTTGCCATGAAGTTCATATTGTCAATATTAAGAGAACTTACTTCACATACTGTTTAAACTACCTAAACCAAATGACTGTCAATACCCTTAAAGAAATAGAAGCCGAAGTCTGGCAATACGTCGAAACCCTACGCAACAGCCCTCAAGCCCGCTTAGAATCGAGAGAGGCGTTTTATGTAAAATATGGTGACGGTGGTTTGTTGGATAAATTCGGATATGGCGATTCTGAAATTGCTTTCATTAATTGGGAAGAGCGAGGTGTGTTAATGCCCCCTACCGCTCTACCGCCCGGAAGTGCTTGGTGGAGTGAAGTCAATCTGTGGTTTATCTATCAATCCGAATTGGGGGCAAAGGCTTATG
>JAYUQN010001019.1:0-2554 GCA_043756725.1 Saprospiraceae bacterium | reverse complement strand
ATGCGGTAAATGCCATTAGGGCAGGCGTAAATGCAGCGCAATAATTTATATTGTAACAAGCGTGGAATTACCTGCGTAGGCATGTCTATTTTTTCAATAGAGATATGGATATTCGGGTCAGTGGTATTGTATTCTGCTTGTAAAACCTGTTGATAATGCGCCATGTCGTTTTTCACTTCCTCGACATTGTTTTCAGCCACCACTATATCGGCATAAGATTCGCGGGGAATGGCGTTGCGCAAACTACCGCCGTCAATGGTAGCAATTTCAATTTTATAAGCCTCTGCCAATGTCAACAAACAACGGTTCATCAACTTGTTCGCATTGCCCCGCCCTTTGTGAATATCTACGCCAGAGTGACCACCCGTCAAACCTTTCAGCCGGATGCGAAAAGCCGCTGTATTTTTAGCTGCTACTTCTTTATAAACACCCGAAGCTGTGACGTCAACGCCGCCTGCACAACCGATTGTCAATTCATTGTCTTCCTCCGTATCCAAATTGAGCATAATGTGCCCATCGAGCAAACCGCCTTTGAAAGCCAATGCCCCCGTCATGCCCGTTTCTTCATCAATGGTAAACAAGGCTTCGAGGGCAGGGTGCGGAATGTCTGTTGAAGCCAACAAAGTCATAATAGAAGCCACACCAATGCCATTATCTGCGCCAAGCGTTGTGCCTTTGGCTTTCACCCAATCGCCGTCAACATACATCTCTATGCCTTGTTTATCAAAATCAAAAACCGTATCTGCATTTTTTTGATGCACCATATCCAAATGGCTTTGTAAAACCACCGTGGTTTTATCTGCCATGCCAGACGTAGCGGGTTTTTTAATAATCACATTGCCCACTTCGTCTATGATTGTTGGTAATTTCAAACTTTCACCAAAAGACTGGATAAATTGAATTACGCGTTCTTCTTTTTTAGAAGGACGAGGCACGGCGTTTAAATCTGCAAAATGATTCCACAGGGCTGCGGGTTCTAATTGTCTTATTGCTTCGTTCATGACTGTTATTTTAATTGATTTTTTTTTTAATATAAAACAAGTGAAAAGTTGTTCTGTAGGAATCCTAATGGGTAAAATACCCCCCTCAGTATATTCTGTTATTTTAACGCAAAAATCGCATAAAATATTGATAAACAATAGATTATGCGATTTTAATTTTTAAACGATGAATAATTTTTTCAGAAAACAATATTATCAGGGTCATCTATCAAAATGGGTTCATTGAATCTTAAACCACGTACACCTACTTTTTGGAGCGGGTCGAAATCATTCAGACCAAATTCTAAACCTGTTGCGGCTTCAATGGTTTTCAAATCAGTTTGATAGGTTTTGAATTGCTCAAAAATGAATAATTCCCGCTCGGTAATATCCTCTATCAAATCGTCTTGATTCACGATATAGCCCGTTGCAGACGGTGTCCCATCTTCTTTAATCATAACGATAACTTTCCAAAATTTTGCAGGAATTTGCACAGTGGCGAGGCGGCGGTCTTTATCTGTGAAAATGCAACCTGTGAAAACCGAGATACGCAAATCGTATAAGCGGGCATTACGCAAAGCATAATCTTCGAGACCTTTCCATCGTTGAGCATTGCGGTTAAAATCTTTGTGTTGCGGTGCCGCATTGGTGAGAAAAAAAGTATCCTTGTTGGCAGCAATTACCTCTTCTAAAGTATCGCCCCACAAAACATCTTCTCGCCTTACTATATGCCCCAAGTCAAAATCATTTTTGCTGTAAAATATTTTGGGCAATTGCGCCGCTTTATCCATTCGTGGGTCAATTTTCCAATTGTCAGAACCCATTTCTTTGCGACTCGGAATTTCACTTTTCAACTTATTGTATTTCACAGCATCCATATTAACCGCTGTGAAATAAGGCATTTTGCGTTTTCTATTCATAGCGATGCTGAAATGCCGATAATTCAAAATGGTGACTGACTTTTCAATTGTCAATAGGGGCAAGGACAATGCAACAGCCAAAAAATGCGGATTGTATCCATTCCGCTCACCGTCCGCCGTTGTTGAAGGATAGCTTGTGGGAATATCAGCAGGTTTGGGTTTTTCTTTGGGCGTAGAGGGCAACTTATTTTTCGGTGGCGTTGATTCGTCCTCTGCCTTAGGCAAAGAAAAAACACGGACTAACCATTGCCACAAAGCGGCGAACAATTTTTTCATGTATGGTACTTGAAATTTAGATTTTTTATAATGAGAAGGTTTTATACAAAACGCAAAAAGCAAAATTAGGTTTTTTATTTTTTTTAAACGCCTCTTTTATTTTAGGGACTTTCCTTTTTAGACTGCAATAGTTTTTTGTCATTCAGAGGAACGAAAGAATCTGAATGTAAAACATTGATTTTAGATTCAGATTCTTTCGTTCCTCAGAATGACAAAAAACTATTGCTGCTTAGAGCGAAAGCGTAGTGCAATGCCATTAAGCTAAGGAATCACAAGCCGTCCCCCCGACCCCCAGAGGGGGAGTACATCCGAAATGCTATTAAAATTACCACAATTTTTAATGGCATTTCGGATGTACTCCCCCTCTGGGGGTCGGGG
>JAYUQN010001018.1:0-2555 GCA_043756725.1 Saprospiraceae bacterium | reverse complement strand
CTTTTGTTTTTTTATCCGTATTTCAATGAACAAACATACGACAAATTAGAGCAAACTTAGTGTCGTTTTTATTGCCGTAACTTTACGTCGAACATCAGGTTAGGCAAATTTGCCCACAACTAAGACGTTGCAGTGCAACGTCTCTACGTAAACCTCGGGTAAAAATCCTTAGCTTAATGGCATTGGACTGAAGTCCTGTCCGATTCACACATAATATTTTTTTGTTATATCGGTGCAGAGCACCGCAATATTTGTAGAAATGTTCATCGGTTAGGCTTGTTTCAAAGGAGCAGAGCACCGTAATATTGGTAAAAAGTGCATTTTCACGTCAAATGTCACGGTGCTCTGCACCTTTAAAATAGAAATAAATCGTACCTTTCCCTACAAATATTGCGGTGCTCTGCACCGATATAACAAAAAAATAGGATGTGTGCATCGGACAGGACTTCAGTCCGTGCATATTATAACGAAAAACCAATTATCTCTTTTTTAATAAAACCAATTAATTTTTTTTGGAAACATTCACGGACTGAAGTCCGTGTTACGTTTAATCCAACCCATATTCTTTAATTTTTCGATACAAAGTCCGTTCTGAAATATCCAAATCATCACTCGCTTCTTTGCGCCGATTGTTATGCTTTTTTAAGGCTTTGATGATAAGCACTTTTTCATGTTCTGCCATATTAAGGCTTTCTTCTACCACCTCCACATTAGCATCGTAAGGTGACCCATTTTTTTGAATAATAATAGGTTGATTGTAAGTATTTGACTGCGGCAACCTTTGAGGTTGAAGTATATCTGACAAGGTTTCATCCTCAAAAATATAATCTTCTTGCTCCGATACTGAGGGGGTAAAATGCCGATTGTTACTATGCGTATTTGTGAAACCCATATTAGGCGAGGGCAAACTTAATCCATTGATATTTAAGGAATTAGGAACACTGAGGTTATTGTTTTTTATCAATTCGGCAATCACCGTTTTCAAATAATTAAGGTCGTTTTTCATATCAAACAACAGTTTGTACATGATTTCACGCTCTTCAAAACCATTTTCTTTTGACCCGTTTAAGGCAGAAGAGGGGAGTGGACGTTTCAACAATTGCGGCATTCTATCCAACAAATCCTCGCCTGAAATCAAACGTTCTTCTGATAAAACGGACAACTGTTCAGCTATATTTTTCAACTCACGGATATTGCCAGGCCAGTTGTAGCGTTCCAATAAAAGCCTTGCGCGGTCGTCCAATTGGATGGGAGCCATGCGGTGTTTTTCAGCAAAATCGCTTGAAAATTTGCGAAAAAGGACAAATATATCTTCAGAACGCTCTTTCAGCGAAGGCACTTTTATAGGCACTGTGCTGAGGCGAAAAAACAAATCTTCTCGAAATTTTCCTTTCCGCACCGCATCTTCCAATTGCACATTGGTTGCTGCAATGACCCGCACATCGGTTTTTTCAACCTTTGACGACCCTACGCGCACATACTCGCCATTTTCAAGCATCCGCAAAAGCAAGGCTTGGGTATCAAGCGGCATTTCACCGATTTCATCTAAAAAAATAGTGCCGCCATTGACAGTTTCAAAATAGCCTTTACGGTCATTCACGGCTCCTGTAAACGCCCCTTTTTCATGCCCAAAAAGCTCTGAATTGATGGTTCCGGGGGGTATAGCGCCGCAGTTGATAGCAATAAATTGGTTGTGTTTGCGCGCAGATAAACTGTGCACGACCTTAGAAAATACCTCTTTACCAACGCCACTTTCACCTTGAATCAAGACCGATAAATCGGTAGAGGCAACCCGCACAGCGGTATCTAAAGCCGCTTCCAATAATTTTGAAGTGCCAATGATACCGAATCGTTGCTTAATAGCTTGAAGATTTGTACTCACTTTTTTATTTTTAAGGTGAATGATGTTGCAAATATACCCCCCCTCAGTATAAATGTCAAAAAAAACTGACTTTTTGTCAGATTTTATTATCCTATATAACTGTCAAAAGTTCATAAATGTTTTTACTCAAAATATTTTTACTTAGTGTAATCTTTACACTACCTTTGCGGACATTTTTTTAAAATCGTAGCTTCGGAATCCGAAGCTACGTAAAACATACAATATCATGCTCATAATAGTTGACGCAGGCTCTACAAAAGCAGATTGGGAAATTGTGTTCCCCGACGGTAGCCGCGAATTGCACACAACGGTTGGTTTCAATCCGTTTTTTCACGATGCACAACACATTGAAACCGAATTGCGTAAGGAATTTACCAGCGAAGTAGCGGTAGATAAGGTGAAACAAGTCTATTATTATGGCGCAGGTTGCTCCGATAAAATGCGCTGCGATATTGTGAAAGATGGCTTGACGCCTATTTTTCCACATGCTAAAATTGAAGTAGAGCACGACCTTTTGGCGTCAGCACGAGCGGCTTGTGGCACGAATGCGGGTATTGCCTGTATCATCGGCACAGGCTCAAACACCTGCTTATATGATGGCAAAGATGTTTTAGACAATGTCACCAATATGGGTTATCTCTTGGGCGATGAAGGCTCGGGTTCGCATTTGGGC
>JAYUQN010001017.1:0-6722 GCA_043756725.1 Saprospiraceae bacterium | reverse complement strand
ATCTGGTGGAATACCTTCATTACTTAAATGGTCACGACCCCAATAACCAACTGGAGTCGGTTGACAAAAAACATCGTTTGCTGAATAGTGACCAGGCTTAGTATTTGTAACACAACGAATCTCATTCACATCCGTTGAATTTTTAGTAACTTGACGGTATAAGTAAAAACGAATACGTGGGTCAAGAAATCCTTTAGACCCATACAAAACAGCCATGTAAGAGTTTGATTGATAATCACCTCCACCTGTTGGTAAATATCCTCCATATTTTGGGTGACGTGTATCTGGGTTCGTCAAGTTTGTACTGAATTTGAATACATAGTTTTGTGCAGCCGATGAAATCAATTTACCCCCAGAAATCAAAGCATTGATGGCAGAAGTAGAACCCGCTTTGTCCACCAAACGGCGGCTCAAAAGAGCTTTTAGTTTCAATGAATTGGCAGCTCTTGTCCATTTATCAGCATCACCACCATAGTACAAATCACTTGTAACGGCTCCTTTAGATTTAGCAGCCATATTAGCTATGCCTTGGTCAAGGTCAGCAATGGCAGCTTTATAAACATCAGCACCAGCATCTGTTTTAGGATTAAAGTTTTCTGCATTTAAGGCATCTGTTAAAGGCACATCACCATAAATATCAACCAAATTTAATAAAGTATTGGCTCTTATAATACGCGCTACACCCGCATGACCAAAAAGCTCTGCTTTTTCAGCTAATGGTATCAATGTTTTCACATCGTTTAAAATACCTGAATAAGCCGTATTCCAGATACCATCTTCACCACCGGGGGTAATTGTATTATCATAAACAGCAGCACCTTGATTGAGCATACGTGTTAAGCGCATACCGCGGTCGCTAATCCCACTGTATAGACCTGCATAAGTGATTTGAATATTGTTGAGCAGGTAATTTAAATCCGTATTGCTACTTGTTACGGCATTTGGATTGTCTAACAAATCCAATTCACAGGAACTAACAAATACGGTAAATAAAATGAAAATGGATATTTTGATTTTATGTATCATCTTTTATATCAGATTTTTGATTAAACAATATTAATTCATTATTTAACGGAATTATCTACTAATTGGACCAAAAAACGTAAGTCCTTGATTTTCAGCGTATCGGATACTTTGAAAGTATCCGATACGTGCCGTTTTTCAAGCAATATTCCAATTAGTAGATAATTCCGTTATTTAATTAAAACGTTAATTTAATAGTACCACCAATTCTTTTTGAACTTGGTCCCGTTAAGAATTCAAAGCCCAAACCGTTACCAACGCCAAGACCTAAATTATCTGTATCGAAATTCAGACCCGAAGGGAAATGCAAGGCTTTGTACCACAAATTGTTACCTGAAACAGCAAGAGATAGTCCTTTAAGTTTCATTTTTTTCAAAATAGATGCTGGTAATTGATAGCTTAATGCTAATTCTTGCAAGCGAATGGTTGAACCATCAAATATGCGTCCCTGGTCTGTAAAGAAAAAAGTCGTATTGAAACCAACATCCGATGCTGTAATTTGAATATCATTTGGGCTTCCGTCTGCTTTAACGCCCGGATAAATAAATGTTTGAGCGCGGTCATAGCCGTTTGTTAAGTCTGTATCATAAGTCAACCCACGACCTAATAATGCACCAGCAGTAGAAGAATACATAACACCACCATGACGGTAAGAAAGCATTGCACTTAAAGTGAAACCCTTGTAGTTAAAGCCATTGGATAAGCTGGTCAAGAACGCTGGATTAGGGTCGCCCAATTGAATTGGAGAAGCTGTACCGATAAAGTAACCCTGACCATCTATCAAAAATTCTCCTTTGTCGTTGCGGCGATTGCCTGAGCCTTTAATCATATTAAAAGGTTTATCTACAATGGCATAATTTCCCAATGCCCCACCAAAACCCGTAATTTGTACTTCTTGAAGTGTACCACCCAAATCCAATACTTTTGGTTTATTGCGTGAATAAGTCAAAGTAACATCCCAAGAGAAATCACCCCTCGAGATAGGTGTACCGCTTAACATCAATTCAATACCTTCGTTACGCAATTTACCAATGTTAATTGTGGTAGTTGTATAACCTGTAGATGGGTCAAGTGGAGAATCTGTAATCAAATTACGCGTATCACGACGATAAGCAGTCAAGTCAAAACTTATTCTGTTATTCAAAATTTTACCTTCTATACCAAGCTCAGTTTCTGTATGCAACTCTGGTTTCAAGTTTGGATTACCCAAGAAGTTGTTCACGCCATGCGTTTGAACTGTTGCACCAGATGCGTTTAACCAAGAACGTGCACCCTGGTCTAAAACATTACGTGTGCTGTATGGTCTTGGAAAACCAGCAGAAGTACCAACACCACCCCTCAGTTTCAAGAAATTCAAGAAGTTTGATTGTAGGTTGAAAGCAGTTGTCGGAATGAACGAGAAACTGGCTGATGGGTAGAAAATACGGCGGTTTTCTTTTTCAACAGTTGAAGTCCAGTCATTACGACCTGCAAAGTTCATAAAGAAATAGCTCTTATAATCTGCCGTTAATTCACCAAATATACCCATACGGGTTTCTTCTGAAATACCATTAGACGCTACATTATCAATGAAATTTTGATGCGTGAACAAGTTGCGTGCTAATTGGTTTGAACTTGACATATTGTATCTCTTGAATTTATCATTGCGTATATTACCGCCTAATCTACCTGCAAAAGTAATATCCTCACTTATAGACTTATTATAGGTAAAAATCACACTATTATCCCAAATTGTATTTTTTACATTAAAAGTGCCATAGGAACCGTTCACCGCTTGAACGCCGCCCTTGTTGAGCTTAAACTCTTGGGTTTCGTCATAAGTATCTAAGCCTACTTTATAAAGCGCAGAGAAATGCTTACTAAATTCATAATTAAATGTCGTTGATGAGAATATACGATTAACAACACCTGTTGTACTGTAGTTGGCTAATACCCATCTTGGGTTAGGTATATCATTAGGACCACGGAAATAAACAGATGCTCCTGTTGCTGGGTCTTCATAGGGCCAACCCATCAAATCTATTTGACGTGGCGTGAACATAACATTCGCCAAAACAGAAGGAAAATCAAGGGCATTATTTCCTGTACCACCACTTAAAGGTGGTGAACTTTGGTCTGTATTCGCAAAATTGAAAGAAGTTCTAACAGAAAACTTGTCAGTCAGTTGAGCATTCATACCAAGACCTAAATTCAACCTTTGTAAGTCATTGTTCGGAATGTATCCTTGCTCATTTGTAAAACCAGCAGACACATTATAGCCTACTTTTTCGCCACCCCCTGATATGTTCAAGGATGTTGTGGACATCAATCCTTTACGAAAAAAGTCACTAACATTATTGGGAAACGTCCTTATATTATAAGGACTGACGGAGGCTACATAGTCCGCTTGCCCTGCTCTCAATGCGGCATTTGACAATAAGGCATAAGGATGCTTTGTCAATACACTATTTGTATTTTGCGAAGGGTAAAGTTTCGCTTCTTCAATAGTGGGTCCCCAATTACTAAAGAAAGAACCAATATTTTGCTGGAATCCACCGACATAACTGTTTTGGTATCGTGGCAAATGTGCTTCATTCGTAAAGAAAGATTGCGTCAAGTTAAACTCAGGTTTACGCATTTTCTTACTACCATTTTTAGTCGTTACCAAAATTACACCATTACGACCTTGGTCACCATACGTTACCGTAGCTGCTAAACCTTTCAATACTGAAATACTTTCAATATTATTAGGGTCAAGGTCTAAGAAACGGCTTGATGATGATTGACCACCACCCGTAAAACCACCACGTGTGTTGGTAGCTGAGTTGAAAGGTACACCGTCAACTACGAAAAGTGGCTGAACAGAGCCTGTGATAGAAGAATAACCACGAATTGTAATATTCGTACCTGTCCCCGTGACACCTGATGTTTGGGTGATATTTACACCTGGTACTTTGCCTTGAAGACTCCGAGTAACATCAGACTGCGGACGGTCTCGAATTGCCTTTTCGTCCACATTGCTAATCGAATAGCCCAAAGCCCGTTTTTCACGGACAAAACCTTGTGCCGTTACAACGACCTCTTGAAGCGTCGCTTCTTTGAGTTGCACGTCAATAACATTAGACGCTCCCAAAGTGACTTCTTGCGTTTGTGAACCTGTGAAACTGATAACGAGTGTCGTTGCGTCGGCAGGTACTTCGAGTGTGTACTTGCCATCCAAGTCAGTCACAACACCTTTAGTAGTGCCTTTGACGACGACGCTTGCGCCAACCATAGGTTGCCCAGTTTGGTCATTTACGGTACCCGTTATTGACCTCTGTGCATATCCATACAGGAAAGCTGCTAACGACAAAAATGAAGTTAGGAGAATACGTTTTTTCATACCTAATGAGTTTAATTTAAAAATAATTTGGTTAAAATAAATATGTTTTAAGGAAAGCTGAAAGTGTTACAAATTGGTTGTCTCGTAAAATCAATGTAAATTTATATCTTTTTTTTAAATCTATATACTTTCTTCTATTTTTTTTATTTCAATAATGTATTTTCATATATATTTTGATTTCGTACTACATGCCGCATTTTAATTTCACCCCCTCAGTAAAAAACATAATTTTATAGTTTATAGTATGGTCTCACATTCTATGTTTTGATTGTCACATTTTTATAAATATTTATATTAATAATATTAAAAAACAACAATGTATTTCCTGTTTTGAATGAAGAATACTTATGTCTGTATAAAAAATAGAAAAACAGAATTTCTAAGTACCTTTGAGCCACGAATTTAACGAATTTTACAAATTTAACGAATCTGGATTTTGACGACTAATTTGTCAACATCTAAATTCGCTTAATTTGTATAATTCGTTCCGTAGGAATCCCTTTGGGATGAAATTCGTGGCTTTCTTTTTGTCCATTAATTTGCAAAACATTTATAAACATTTATTTTAATTTCAAAATGAAACTTAACGGTAGCCAATACACCCTTCAAGGCATTAATCCACTGCATCTGTGCGCCAAATATGGTACACCCCTTTATGTTTATGATGCTGAAACCATTGAAAATCAGTACAATATACTGTCCGCAGGGACTCCTACGGAGAGGGGGGTCTTTTCAGAGGTCAAAAATCTGCGGATTAACTTTGCCATCAAAGCTCTCTCCAATCAAAGCATTTTGAAGTTGTTAAAACGCTTTGGCTCATGCGTGGATACCGTATCTATCGAGGAAGTAAAACTTTGTCTGAAAGCAGGTTTTTTACCCTCTGAAATTGGTTATACACCTTCAGGCGTCTCGTGGGAAGAAATTGAAGAAGCCGTGCATTTGAAAGTAAAAATTCATATAGATTCTTTACCGCTTTTAAGAAAGTTTGGGATCAAACATGGTCATACTTACCCCGTTGGCATCCGCTTAAATCCGCACGTTTTAGCAGGTGGCAATTTGAAAATCTCTACCGCTCATGAACGTTCTAAATTCGGCATTTCTATATTGCAACTCGATGATATTCAAGAAGTTATGCGTGAAACAGGCATTGTCATTGATGGTTTGCATCAGCATACAGGCTCTGAAATAAAAGAAGCTGAAACCTTTTTGCAAGTCTCTGAAATCATGCTCGATGCCGCTAAACAGTTTCCCGATTTGCAATATTTAGATTTCGGCGGCGGATTCAAAGTGCCTTACAAACCGCATGAAAAAGGAACAGATATGAAGGTCGTTGGACAAGCTATTTCTAAACGTTTCAATGCCTTTTGCAAAGAATATGGTCGCGATTTGACCCTCGTTTTTGAACCCGGCAAATTCCTCGTAGCGCAATGTGGCTATCTTTTTGTGAAAACAACAACCGTGAAACACAATCCGAAAATCAGTTTTGCGCATACCGATTCAGGTCTCAATCACCTCATTCGCCCCATGATGTATGACGCTTACCATGAAATCGTGAATGTCTCTAACCCATTGGCAGACAAACAGTTATACAACGTTGTAGGCTATATTTGTGAAACAGATAATTTTGCAGAAGACCGCCTTTTACCCAGAATTACTGAGGGGGATGTTTTGTGTTTGCTCAACGCAGGTGCTTATGCTTTTACCATGTCGAGCAATTATAATAGCCGCCCACGCCCCGCCGAAGTCTTGATTTATAAAGGTAAAGATTTCTTAATTCGCCGCCGTGAAACGGTTGAGGATTTGCTTAGAAATCAGGTGGAGATTGATTTAGATGCTGAAAATGTTTCAGATACCGCTGCGGTCGAATCAGCCTCTTTAGCACCTGCTGAAAGTGCTGTTTAAATGCGTTTTTGCATTAGAAATGGTTTAAATAACAGCAGTTTCTAATGTAAAATATTTACGGTTTAATAAGGTAGAGACGTTGCAGTGCAACGTCTTAGCTTTATTAGAATATTGCCAAGATATGAGACGTTGCAGTGCAACGTCTTAGTTTTATTAGAATATTGCCAAGATATGAGACGTTGCACTGCAACGTCTTAGTTTTATTAGAATATTGCCAAGATATGAGACGTTGCAGTGCAACGTCTTAGTTTTATTAGAATATTGCCAAGATATGAGACGTTGCAGTGCAACGTCTCTACGGAGTCCTCGGGTACATATTACATTAGAAATTACTGTCTACTGGTAACTTCGGAAATCTTAGAATAGGGTAAAATGCCTTAAATGACAAGCGGTTTAGGAAACTGTTTTTTATTTTTTTTGAAAAAAAATAAAAAAC
>JAYUQN010001016.1:0-2558 GCA_043756725.1 Saprospiraceae bacterium | reverse complement strand
AGGGGTCAAATTTTGCTTTAAGTGGGGACTTTTTTAAGCAAAATAAGACAGCAGTTTTTAGTTATAAGTTTTTAGTTTTTAGTTGTATACATTAAACGGGGTAAAATGCCGATAATTTAACGACAAAATGAAGCAAAGACGTTGCAGTGCAACGTCTCTACATTGGCAAATACCCCCAAAATGCAATGAGAAATGACGTAGAGACGTTGCACTGCAACGTCTTGCTTTTCGGGATTTTACCCCGTTTCATGTATATCCAAAACTTACAACTAAAAACTTACAACCAAAATAAAAGCCTCGAAAGCGAGTGGGGTCGCTCCGAGGCAATAAGCAAAACAATTTTGACATTATTTCACAAATTCGGTACAAAACAAATGAAAAAACGGAACATTAACAAACGTTTGTTGGGTGTATTGCTTTTTTTTCTAAGTTTTACACTTCAAACCTATGCCCAACTAAGTATTTCAGCCCAAATTCGCCCTCGTGGGGAAGTGCGAAAGGGTCTCGGAACACTCAAACTTAAAGATGCCCCGAGTGCGGGTTTCATTTCTCAACGTTCACGCTTATCTTTTAATTACAAGTTGGACAAAGTTGCCTTCGGTATGTCAGGCTCTACCCTATTAGCAAAATCACTCGGCAATACTCGTATCAACGGCTTCAGCCGTTGTAGCTACCCCCTCAGTATTTTGACACGGCTAAAGCCGTTTGAACGGGTTCGGCTGAAGCCGAAGCTACGGTTCTGCTAAAGCCGAAGCTACAAAATCTAATGTTTGAAGTTTAGTTGGTTTTAGTTCTTGTCGGATGATTTTTCATCCGACAATTTTTAACCAAATCATTGAATACCAATTATTTATCAAAATATTAAATTCTATTTAAATGAAGAATTCACCCAACACTCAGCCTTTGGATAAGCTCCGTATTTTCTCCTTGAGCAGTGTTCAAATGCGCACTTTTCACGTCACATGGCTTACCTTTTTTGCCTGTTTTTTTGGCTGGTTCGGTCTTGCGCCTTTGATGCCAATGATTCGGGAAGACTTGGGATTGTCAAAAGCACAAGTGGGTAACACGATTATTGCAGCCGTTTCAGCGACGATTATTGCCCGTCTTTTTATAGGTCGTCTGTGCGATACATGGGGTCCTCGCAAGACTTATACTGCCTTGTTGGTGGCTTGTTCGATACCCGTTTTTTTAGTCGGTTTGGCGGAAAGTTATACCTCATTTTTACTCTTTCGCTTTGCTATCGGCGTTATTGGGGCATCGTTTGTGATTACACAATACCATACATCTGTCATGTTTGCACCCAATATTAAAGGCACGGCTAATGCTGTGGCTGGTGGTTGGGGTAATCTTGGTGGCGGGGTGACAAATATCGTTATGCCTTTGATTTTTGCTGCAATTGTAGGTTTCGGTTATACCAAACACGATGCTTGGCGATTAGCGATGATAGTGCCTGGAACGCTTTTGCTCATTTGTGCAGTGCTGTACTGGCGTTTCACTAAAGACTCACCGTCAGGCAATTATGAAGATATTGACCGTGAAACAGCCGCCAAAGAAAAACCAAATTGGAAAGAAGTGATGAAAGATTGGCGGGTCTGGGCATTGGCATTAGCTTACGCTTTAAGTTTTGGAATGGAAATTACTTTTGACAATATAGCCGCCCTCTATTTTGTTGATTTCTTTCATTTGGACTTAAAAATGGCAGGTTTCTTAGCAGGGGCATTTGGTTTAATGAACCTATTCGCTCGTGCTATGGGCGGCATTATTGCGGATAAAGTGGGTAAAAAGCGTGGATTAACAGGTAAAGGTCGCCTTTTAGCCATTTTTATAGGCATAGAAGGTTTGGGTTTGATGCTGTTTGCTGGCGCAGGTGTTTTGTGGATAGCCATAACGTGGATGCTCATTTTCGCCTTATTCTTGAAAATGGCAAATGGTGCAACTTATGCCATTACGCCTTTTATCAATCAAAAAAATATGGGTACTGTGGCGGGTATCGTGGGTGCAGGTGGCAATATTGGCGGTATGCTGATGGGCTTTTTATTTAAAAATCCTAACCTCACATATAGTACAGCTTTTTTCTATATTGGTTGCATAGCGGTTGTTGCCTCATTGGTGATTGCAGTGACGAAATTTGGGCGAGTGCCTGAAAGTCAATCGGCTGTGAAAGGCATTGAAATTAATGAAGTTCCTGCTTTGGAAACGGTGAAATACTGAGGGGGGTATTTTTTTTGACTTGAATTAGGATTTTTTAGGATTTCAAGGGATTTAAAAGGATTGAAACACAGTTTAGACTAATGCCATTAAGCTAAGGATTTTTAACCGAGGTTTATGGAGAGACGTTGCACTGCAACGTCTTAGTTGTGGTCAAATTTGGCTAAATCTAAGACGTTGCACTGCAACGTCTCTACGTAAACCTCGGTTAATATTCCTTAGCTTAATGGCATTGCAGTTTAGACGGTGTTTTTGTCAAAATCGTGTGTGAATCCTATTAATCCTAAAAATCCTAATTCAAGTTACTCAAAAAGCCCACTCATAGCCGTTTCAAAACCTTGAATAACAAA
>JAYUQN010001015.1:0-2558 GCA_043756725.1 Saprospiraceae bacterium | reverse complement strand
ACTTGCTTGAAGCATAAAATCCATTTAACATTGCTGTTAAAATGCGTTATTTCAATGAATAATTCATATCATGTTCTCAAAATGAAAATAAAATTCTCTTTTTGAGAATTTTATTTTAAATTTGTTCACCTAAAATACATTGAGAAAGCATAATGGTCATCATCAAAAAAGCAACTTTAACAGAATTTAGTAAAAAAAACACAGATGTGGAAGACTATTTACTAAAATGGTACCATCAAGTAGAAGAAGCCAATTGGCGTAATTTTCAAGACATAAAACAAACTTTTAATTCAGCAGATTATGCAGGTAATGACCGTTACGTGTTTGATATAAAAGGCAATAAATATAGGCTTGTGGCTTTAATAATTTTCAGAAGACGTACGCTTTTCATTCGTTTTATTGGAACACACGCAGAATATGATAAAATTCAAGCTTCTAATGTTTAAAATTCAATAAAAATGCTAAGTAAAATAGAGAATATTGATGTTTATATTGATGTAATGAACCAAATTGAGGTTTTCATCCAAAAAGCAACCCAACAAGGTGGCATTGAAACGCTGACGCAACAGGAAGAAGAAGAGCTTCATCAACTCTCTCTTTTAGCTGCCACTTATGAAGATTCTATTCCTGTTTTCCCTATCAAACAAGCGCAAACGATTGCAGATATGATTAAAATCAAAATGATGCAATTGAATGTCAAACAAAAACAAATGGCTAAGATTTTAGGTATTACGGAGTCAAAACTATCCGAAGTATTAGCTGGGAAGCGTAAAGTTAATATGGATTTAGCTAAAAAACTATATCAAAACCTTAAAATCGAAGCATCCTTTATCCTTCAAACAGCTTAAATTATTTTTCCCTATAAACCTTCAGCTCTCCCCCACCCTCCGAAATGCGCATCTTTTTCAACCTAAAAAATACCGCATCCTTTGCCACAATTGCAGGGCGATAATCCCTTTCTTTCAAGCGCAGTTTCACCTTTTTAAAATGCACCCCCTCAGTATGACGGAGATAAAATGCCCACGCAGGGAGTTCGCCAAACATCGAAAATTCGGGGTATTCTTTAGCATGTTCAGGAACTTTTGACATAGATTCTAAAGGCATATAAGCGGTATCTTTACTTGAACCACCGCCAAAAGTGATGTCAATATTCTTCAAAAATACATTTTTAATCGGATTATTAGGCAAACCTACGATGGAACTTGGAAGGAGATTTGACGCACTATCTGCTCGAGGTCCTTCCATTTCATAGCCTTTATCGGGCTTCTGTTTAGGAATATTGGCTTTGAGGTTTTTAATTGAAATATTGTTCACGCGCCCAATCGGGCGACTTTGCATCCGATGCCCAATGCGGATAAAAAGGGCATTGCCTGTGTTTTTAGCGATGATATTTTTAATTTTAACATCTTCTATGAAACCGCCATCTACACATTCGAGCGCAATTGCCGAGCGATATGTATCATAAACATACAGGTTTTTCACCCTAATTTTCTTGAAACCGCCATACGACATCGTGCCTAACTTAAAAGCACTGGCACTTGACCGCAGCGTGCAGCGCGCAATTTCAATATCCTCACAAAACAATTTGGTATCGTGCGATTTTAAGCAAATAGCATCATCGGCTGAATTTATGAAACAGTCCGTTATTTTCACATGACGACAATCTACTATATCTATCCCGTCATTGTTCCAAAAAGCGGTGCTTTCTACTCTGATTTTATGGATTTTCAAGTGCGTACAATTGTGGTAAGTTTGCACCCAACAAGCGGCATTTTTTAGGGTCACGCCTTCAATGCGGACATTTTCACAATCGGTCATTTCAATAATTTGAGGACGGTGGTTTTCATCGGGTCGGTTGTGAGGTTTCACGTTTTTAATCAAACCTGCTTGACGCATACGTTCAACATCTGCTGCTAAATCCTTGCCTTGCCCGTCAATAATACCTTTGCCTGTTATTGAAATGTTTTTTTGACCCTTTGCAAGTATCAAAGCGTACCAATCGTTTTTTTCATAGTCCGCGCGCTTGCTACTACCGAGTAAAATACCCCCCTCAGTAAAATGCAGATTTACACCCGTTTTTAGCACAATTGTACCCGTTAAAAAAGTGCCTTTAGGAATTAGGACGACTCCCCCACCCTGCGCTGTACATTTGTCTATGGCTTGTTGGATGGCTTGGGTGTTGAGGGTTTTAGCGTCAGCAACAGCGCCAAATTCAGAAATAGAAAATTGACTATAAATATTTGACCTTAAGAGAATGACAAGAATGATAAAAACATATATTTTCATTTTATTGCTTTAAAATATTGGATAATACCTGCAACATTAAAATATATTATCCAAGTAAATTGAAAATTAAATTTTCAATTTACTTGGATAATATATCAATCTGGTGAAGACTTGCAACCTCATTTCAAATATGTCATTACGCCTTCAGGTGAGCGTTTTGACCGTAACGATGGTTTACGCATTTGCCCTTTAAATATTTTTTTAGAAAAAGAATTATGCACACTGGACTAAACGGATTTCTTTTATATCAACTACTTAATAGTAATCAAACC
>JAYUQN010001014.1:0-2562 GCA_043756725.1 Saprospiraceae bacterium | reverse complement strand
GACGGAAAAGGAATTTGCCCTGCAAGGACTTGCAAAAAAGTGAGGCAATAGAGGAGAACTATTCCTTGTATTATTTTCATCGTTATATGGTTTTTTATAAAGGTAATTGAATAATAAACGCCGAGCCAATTAGTAATCATCCTCATCCTCATCACTCACATTCATCTTCGCCCCCGCCAATTCACTATAAGCGTGCATATCTTTTTCTCTTTTAGCCACCATCATCCCCGTTTTATAGGTTTCAAGAGCCTCCTCTGTCAGTGCCAATTTTTCATAGAGCTTTCCCAAATGATAATATAAGCCCACATACTGAGGGGTCGTTTCACGCAATGTCAAATAGTGATTGAGAGCGTGTTGTTTGTCGCCTAAGCCTTCATATTCTTTGGCGATGGCGAAGAGTAAAAAAGCGTCATTGGGCTGGTCTGCCAAATATTTTTGCAATTGTTCGAGACGTGTCATATTTTTTTAATTTATAACTTAGCCGTACCACGGACTTCAGTCCGTAAATGTCTAATGAAAGGCGATAATTTAATTTTAAAACAGCATTTATTTACTGTATTCATAGTTTTTAAGCGTTACGGACTAAAGTCCAATGCCATTAAGCTAAGGATTTATAGTTCAATTTATTCGGGGTTTATGTAGAGACGTTGCACTGCAACGTCTTAGGTTTAGCAAATTTTCGCCACAAACAAGCCGTTGCAGTGCAACGTCTCTACGTGAACCTCGGGTATAAATCCTTAGCTTAATGGCATTGGACTAAAGTCCGTGATACGGCTACGAGGTGCTTTTTTGAAATTTTATTTTAAATTTCAGTGAAATAAAAAATAAAGTAAAAAATAACAAGATGAAATAGGATAAATATTTTTTTCATAAAAATTAGCGAATTTTCGCTAAAATCATTTTAAAGTCCGAAATTTTACCCTAAATTTGCACCCTGTAAAATTAGGAATTAGGAATTAGGAATTAGGAGTGTTAAGAAAAATATTGAAGAATATTTTTCCTAATTCCTAATTCCTAATTCCTAATTCCTAATTCCTAATTCCTAATTCCTAATTCCTAATTTTACAAACAACTTTTTCAACGATATAAAGTTTAAAGGTAAATAAAAATATTAACGAATGAAAATACTCGTTTGCGTCAGCCAAACGCCTGACACAACTGCTAAAATCTCTTTCAACGCCGATAGTACCGAATTTAACGGGGCGGGCGTTCAGTTTATCATGAATCCTTACGATGAGTGGTATGCCCTCGTGCGGGCTATTGACTTGGCAAAAGCGACGGCTGGCACAGTGACACTTATTAATGTAGGCGGTGTTGAAACCGAGCAAATTATCCGTAAAGGACTTGCGCTTGATGCAACGGATGCCGTTCGGATTGACTTGAAATCGGGCAGTGCTATGAATACGGCTTTTCAAATTGCTGAATACGCCCGTGCTAAGAACTACGATATTGTTTTCACAGGTAAAGAAACCATAGACTACAATGGCTCAGAAGTAGGCGCTATGGTGTCTGAATATTTGGATTTACCTTTTATCTCCTATGCCTCAAAATTGGATATGGCAGGTAAAACAGCTACCATTGAGCGCGATATTGAAGGCGGTATTGAAGTTGTTGAAGTGGATACGCCTTTTGTGGTGTCTGCCTCAAAAGGTATGGCAGAACAGCGCATTCCTAATATGATGGGCATTATGAAAGCCAAAAACAAACCCCTCAGTATCGTTGCGCCTCAACCTTTCAATGACTTAACGGTTATTTCAAAATTTGATTTGCCGCCTGCTAAAACGGGTGTGAAAATGGTGGCGCCTGATAATATGGACGAGTTGGTGCGCTTGCTGCATGAAGAGGCGAAAGTTATTTAATTGTAGCGGCGAATTCTTTCGCTGAAAAGCCTCGGTCGGCGGATAAATCCGCCGCTACAGGTTGAAAATCAATATTTTAGACAATTTAAAATCATCATACAATGTCCGTTTTAGTCTTTGCTGAAAGCACAAAAGGTAATTTTAAAAAAGCCGCTTTTGAAGCCATAACGTATGGCAAAAAAGTGGCTGCCAATTTAGGTACAGATTGTATCGCCCTTACTTTGGGCGATGCCCACAATGCAGAACAATTGGGTACTTATGGCGCATCGAAAGTCTATAATGTAGCAGGAATGGGTGACTTCGATGCACAAGTCTATGCCGCTGTTATTGCCGATGCGGCTAAGAAAGTGGGTGCAAAAGTGGTCATTGTGAGCCATACATCCACTGGTAAATCGTTGGCAGGACGCTTGGCTGTGCGTTTAAATGCAGGCTTGGTATCTGGTGCTAATACCGTTTTAACGGCTGATGGGAAGGTAAAAAAATCGGTTTATTCTGGAAAAGCAATTGCAGAATACAGTATCAAGTCCGATATAAAAGTTATTTCATTGATGGGCAATGCCCTTCCTCTTGAAAAAACAGGCAGTGAGGTCGCTATCACCCCCCTCTCCGTAGGAGTCCCTTCGGACAGTATTTCAGCCCCTGCGAGCCGTATAAGGGTGAAATCCGTGAAAACAATGGAAGGCATAGTGCCATTGCCCGAAGC
>JAYUQN010001013.1:0-2564 GCA_043756725.1 Saprospiraceae bacterium | reverse complement strand
TGTGTTTCAAACTCAATAGTAGTGGCAAAATCGAATGGATTCGGATAGTTTGAAATCAATTTCAAGCCTGCTGCTTTATTGATTTCATGCGTATCTGTTATACAAGATGGTGAATTGACAATAGGCAGTTTTTGATAATTTCGCAACATCACTTTTTCTAAATCCACCGAGTTGACGCAGAACCAATCCGACATGATAGAAGAATAAACGGAACGGAAATCGTATTGCATCGGGATATTGGCATTCACATCTACATTAGTTCCAATAGTTGGATTTTTACCTAAAATGCCACCATAAAGACTTGAACCAAAAACAAACATCGGCAAAGCGGCTCCGTGGTCAGTACCAAAGCTGCTGTTTGATTTGATACGGCGACCAAACTCTGAGAAGGTCATACCCAAAACCCGATTGTCAATTTTCAAAGATTCGCAATCTCTTTGGAACGATGTAATGGCATCGCTTACCATCCGCATGAGGTTGGCGTGATTACCTATACCGTGATCATTTTGGTCAACTTGAAGGGAGTGCGTATCAAAACCGCCAATGCTTACCATGAAAACGCGCGTTTTCAAACCGCCCTTTATGAGGCGAGCAATCGCTTTCATTTGAGTGGCTAAGTTATTACCCGTTGGGTAGGTGACACTGCTGTTCGAGCCTTTTGAATAAGCAGCAGATATGGCAAGCCCATATTTATCAGCTTGCTTCGCAACGTTCCGAATATAAGTAACTTCTTTACCCATTTTACCCGTTAGAGGGTCTGCCCCAATGTCGTTGAAACTATAAAGGTTGGTCAAATCGGGATAAGAAACAGCCATTGGACCCGTGAGTCCCATAAAAGTTAAGGTCATATCGCCTACTTGAACGGCTAAAGGGTCAGGCATGGTGGTATTGGGATAGCCTTCTGGATAGTTGGGGTATTCGTTCATCATGTAACGTCCCATCCATCCTGTATAAATATTTTCATTGGCATTAGAAGCGGTCATCCAAATATCGGTAGAACGAAAATGCGAAAAATTTTGTGTTGGATAACCTGCCGCTTGTATGATTTTCAATTTGCCCTCATTGTAAAGCGATTGAAGCCCTGTCATAGCAGGATGCAAGCCCGTAGCGGTAGTGCCATTGAGTTTTAAAACTTGATTCTCATTGATGAGAATATTGCCCCGCGCCGTTGCCAAATTAGCATATTGGTCGAGTGGGATAACCATATTCAAACCATCATTACCGCCATTCAAACGGATAATGATAAGCGTATGGTTGGTTTCAGTAGCGGCATTGGTGAGTAAGCGAAGCCAGGGAGAATCCATTGCACCTACATCATTATTTTTACCCAAAAATGATGGCAATACTGCCCCTGCTGCTGCATTTTTTATAAAATTTCTTCTTTGCATGGTTTATATATATTTTGAAATCAGTAAACTGATTTTTTTTTATCAAAAATATACCCCCCATTTGGGAGTTATGAGTTATGAGTTATGAATTATGAGTTATGAGTTATGTGTTCCAACTTATAATTTATAATTCATAACTCCCAAATGGGACGTATTGAATTGTTTTTAAATAAAAATCACAACAGCAAGGTTAAGATAGATGGTACTCTGGTTGGGTTGCTATAAATTTATAAAAAGTCAACAAACGGGTTCTTACCGTCGAGCTATTCATAGCAGTTGGGTTAGTTTTATACGCATCCCAAGCATCTGACCAATAATAATCGCTTGACTGACCTGATAACAAAATGCCTTTTACATACTGCTTAAATTTATTGGAAACAGGTACACGATAAAGCAATTCCAGAACTTTGTCAATCAAAGTATTCGGGTCGCTTGCATCGTTGCCAAAAGTGTCTGTAAATTTCAAGACATCTATCAATAAAAATCTATTCACATTGGCAATATCTCTACCCAAAGCGATGCCTGTGCCTGTATTGGGTAATAATTTATCAATAAAACTAACTCGACGTGGGAAGGAGTCGGTATTTATCCAAAATTCATGAAAGACGGGTACTTGATAATAGGCTGCCCAACCAGCGACACTGGGCGGGTTGCCAATATTTTGCCCTTGTACAGCTGCCCCATTGTTTCTTTCACCGACCACATTATTCCAAGCCCCATACTGCAATATATAATCCGCATTGTTCGGAATTTCAACATTAAATTCTCTAATGGCGCCTATCGTGTAATCAATAGGGCTTTTAATTAAACAGCCTTTATTAGCGGCTTCAAAAAAATGCTCACTTGACAAAAGGGCTTTGAGAACAGGCTTGATGTCATAATTGGATTGGCGCAAAATTTCAGCTAATGGCGTAATAACATTGGCTTCAGTCGTAGCATCTATTTCATAATAAATAAAAAACGTATAGAGTTTGCGGCATAAGAATTTTGATACTTCCTCTTTTACAAAAATCATGTCCAAAAGTTCATCAATTTCTTTACGGGCAAATGCTTCAGTATTGGTAGAAGCACTACCTACAATAGATTTTCCATCATAAAATGCAGAAAATGATTTAGCACCCGTATCATGTGCACCTGCATTAAAGAAAGTCTCCCAAACCCATTTGCCTGAGCCAA
>JAYUQN010001012.1:0-2565 GCA_043756725.1 Saprospiraceae bacterium | reverse complement strand
TCTATCCGCATTTTGAATAATATTGGTCAAGTGGTTTTCAACCAAAATGGACAGTATAACAACCGTGTGGAGGTAGATGCTAAAAATTTTGACGCTGGTTTGTATCTCGTTGAGTATCAAGCACAAGGGGAGCGGAAGGTTGAAAAAGTGATAATACAACATTGATTTTACCCCCCCTCAGTATAAAGCACTACTACGTGTTGACAGCCCCCGACCCCAGAGGGGAGAGATGAGGCTAACTCCCCTTTGGGGTCGGGGACTATCGGGGCTTATCCTAATGGGCTTTGGCAGTTGGGGAGATATGATGCTAACTCCCCTTTGGGGTCGGGGACTATCGGGGCTTATCCTAATGGGCTTTGGCAGTTGGGGAGATATGATGCTAACTCCCCTTTGGGGTCGGGGGCTGTCAACACGTAGATTAGTGAAATTCGTACAATTCGCCCATTCGTGGCTCCTGTCAATACGTCAATTCGTATTTTAAATCAATATTTGTTAACGCCAAAAATTAAAAACATCATGAAAAAATTACACGATTTACTGTGTTTGCTCATTCTCTGTTTGCCTTTACTACTTGTTTCAGCTTGTAAAAAAAGCCTTGATGAAACGCCTCAACCTACTTTAGGGGATGTGCCTGAAGAAATTGTCTTCTGCCTTATTTATGACGTGACGGCGGGTTCTGCTGTCGTCAAAGCGGACAATCGTTTTAACAAAGTCACTGAAATGGGTTTCTGTTGGTCTGAAACGAGCGACAATCCGACAATCAATGATTTTAAAACGACGCTACAACCTAACAAAAAAGTTTTTATAGAGATGCTTAAATGTTTAGAATCGGAGACAACTTACACTGTTCGGGCGTATGTTATTCAAAAAGATAAACTCCATTATAGTAATATGATGGTTTTTAAAACATTGAAAAAAAACATAGAAATACAACCAGAGCGTTAGGAAATGATGAATAAAGAAAGCGTTGAAAATTAATGCTTTACAATCTTGAAAATAATACTTTCAGCAATTTCCTCTTTGGAGTTTTTTCTACTCCCGAGCACTATGTGGTAAAAAAGCCAAAGCGGAAATTGCTGGAGGAACGAGGAATCTGAATATAAAGCACTGATGTTCAAGATGTTGCATACAGATTCCTCGTTCCTCGTTCCGTAGGAATCTCTATGGGAAAATGACAAAAATCAGACTATAAGTAACAAAAGCTATATTATTTTAAGATTTGAAATCGTTGAATATCCACATCTTGTTCCAATTTACCCCCCCTCTCCGTAGGAGACCCTTCGGACAGTAAAACGCTCGTAAAATGCGCTGCCCAATAAGGCGCAAGCGATGCACCCTTTGTGCCCAAACCATTGAAAACAGCAAGGTTCGGATATTGAGGGTGAAATCCAAGAAGTGGGCGACGGTCTTTAACGGTCGGTCGGAAAGCCGCTTTGTGCTCTATTGTTTCAAAATCAATAGTCAAAATGTCACGTAACTCCTTGATAATCAATTGCTTTTTTTCTTCGGTTGGTAAATCATGCAAGCTATTCCATTCATTTGTTGCGCCCACCCAATAGTGGTCTTTTTCTTTCAGCGGCACAATGGATATATTGTTTTTAAAAATGCTTGTAAAACCTGCATTCGGAATTTTAACGATTAGCAACTCACCTTTGTCCAAATTGAAAGGCAAGTAGTTGAAAAAAGGATTTTTCACACCCGCTGCGCCTTCGCAGAAAACAATTTTTTTAGCGGTATAGTTTTCATAAAAAACACCTCTATCGTCTGTTTTCAATGCATCATAAACGAATTTCTCTTGCCGTAAAATACCCTCATTCAGCCATTTTTCTGTAAAAAATGACAATAAGTTGCTCAAATCTACTTGTGCAGCTTGCTGTATTTCACCATAACCATAAAAAGGTTTTATTTTGTTATTAAAAGGGTCGGATACTGTCACGCCTGAGCGTGATGGCGATAAAAGCGTCAAGGGGGGTAAAACGGACTTGCAAAACGGTTGATAATCTGCCCAACTGCTGCGCAACAACCACTCGTTTTCATCTTCTGCATTTTTCAGCGTTCTGATGATAGACGTATCATGCCAAATTTTTATATTGTATTGAGCTTCAAGACGTTGATAGGTTTTTTTAGCAAAAGGTAAAAAATCATCAATGCGCCAACTTTTCACAATGCGCCTACCTGTGATAGGATTCACAACGCCCGCCGCAATCTTAGAAGACCCCCCCTCAGTAAAATTGTCAATTATGAGGATATTCTGCCCTTGTTCCAATAAAAAAAAGGCAAGTAATGTACCCGCCAATCCTTGTCCGATAATAATATAGTCTATTTTTTTCATACGTATTATAAAGCTCTTATTGCGTAAGCCATTACTCATTACCCATTACCCATTACCCATTACCCATTACCCGTTACCCATTACCCATTACCCATTACCCATTACCCATTACCCATTTAAACCCGGGGTGGTTTTTTCTGTAAAAAAATGCGCCCCGGCACACAATTGCCCATATTGGTAACGCCTTCCCAAATGCCTTCGAGCGTCGGTTGTGTTTCTTGAATGCGGTGAAT
>JAYUQN010001011.1:0-2566 GCA_043756725.1 Saprospiraceae bacterium | reverse complement strand
GAAGGGGCAAATATTGATGGTTTCGATTATTTTGAGTTTAAGCAATCGCTCAATAATTTGCAAAAAGTGCCGATGGATGAAGCGACCCGTTTTAAAAGCGCTTATGCGATGTCGCAAACGATGGGTGCAACATCCGATAAATTGATAAGCACAGCTTCACATTATTTGGGCGTTTTGCAACAGGAAAGTAATAAATTCAGCGATGCCGCTAATAACCAAATCAATAATCAAATTGGCAATAAAAAAGCCCAAATTGAAAATTTTGAATTGGTTATCAGACAAAAAGCAGAGCAAATTAAAAAAATGACCGAAGAAATTGACTTACACCGCAAAGAAATGGAACAATTAAAACAAGATATTGCACAGGCTTCGTCAAAAGTGACGCAAACAAAAGCGGATTTTGAAGCCAGTTACAATCTCCTTGTTTCTTATATTCAAAGCGATATTAATAATATGAAACAATATCTTAAATAGTGGTAAGTTTTCAGTTTTCAGTTACAAGTTTTGGATAATGCCTGACTGACAACTTACAACTGACAACTTACAACTGATTATTTAACCTAATTAAATTTTATAAAAAATGGAAAACAATATAATGGGCGAATTTCAAAAAATTCTGAGGGGTAAAAATGGCAGCATTTTCTTCGTCATTTTGGCGATAGTGGCTGTGATTGTTTTTATCAGAGTAATCCCTGCTTTGATTAGCTTTTTAGTTATTGCGGCTTTGGTTTTCTTGGTTTTCAGATATTTTGAAAAAAAGAATTAAAGCGTAAGGCTGTATTGTTGTATTGTTGTATTGTTAGATGAAACGCCAACAATACAACAATTTAGCCCCCTCATTACATCTTTAATATAGGTATTTTGAAACTCCCGGTAGCGGCAACTTTAGTCGCCGAGCGCACTGTAAATCAATGAATTATCGCTCATTCAGCGACTAAAGTCGCCGCTACAAAGCGGGACTCAGTATTTTTCACAATTTCACTTAATTTTCGATATGAAACTAAATATTTTTACACTTATCTTTTTAACATGGCTTTCTTTCACCGCTTGTGGCGATGGAGAAGAAGCTGCTAATGACAAAGTTGAAACAAAAGACATTAGCCGTGATGGAGCTATTGAAACCATTGTAACGACTGAAAATTTAGGAGATACAGCTGTTTTGCTTATCACTTCTCATAAAATTTGGCGGCAGAATGTCGTTATTAAAGAAGTTCGCAAAGTGGATACTTTGCCTTCGCTCAATACGCTAACAGAAAAGAAAGATTACGAATTTTATATAACTGTAAAATAAACAATGAAAAAATCTAAGTTGGTAAGTTTAGTCCTCATCTCTGCCGTTCTCGCTACATGCGATAAAGTAGATGCTCAAAATGGGGCATCGGGCAGTTGGGATGAAAAAAGTGAAAAAACTGAGAAGAAAGTCTATATGCGTTCGGATACAACGGCTAAATACTCTCGGACACATCATAGCGGAATAGGAACTGCGCTGTTGTGGTATTATGCGTTTCGTCCTTATGGCATGGGTACGGGCATGGGCTATCAACGTGCAGGTTTTTATTCGGGTGGCATCGCCAAATCTTCAAATGTAGGGTCAAATCCTGTGAAAAGTGGGATTGCGCGCGGGGGCTTTGGAAGTCGTGGGTTTAAAGCTGCCAGTTAATATTTATTTTAACACATAGTCACAGTAGGACACATAGAAAAAACTATGTGTTCTATTGTGACTATGTGTTAAAATAAAAAATGTGTTTAAAAGCTCAAAATCAACAAAATGCAACGTATCAAAATAAATCCTCGCTTCAATTGGGAAGAAAAAGTGGAAAACCTCGGTTTCGGTTTTCACACCCTCGATAGCCTTTATTGGGATGAAAGTGCTTATTGGACTTTCACTGAAAAAGAAATTGATAAGATTGAAAGGGCTACTAATGAGCTGTGGGAATTGTGCCTTGAAGCCGTTGAACACGTCATTTCAAAGAAAAAATACGACCTTTTTCACATTCCTAAATGGTTTATTCCGCATATCGAACACAGTTGGGAAACAGAAGCCCCTGCTATTTATGGGCGTTTTGATTTCAGTTTTGATAAAGGCGTGCCTAAAATGTTGGAATTTAATGCGGATACCCCGACGTCGCTGTTTGAAACGGGGGTCGTGCAATGGAACTGGTTGGAAGAACAATTTCCAAAGGCAGACCAATTTAATTCTGTCCATGAAAAATTGATTGCTACTTGGCAATATTTGAAACCGCATTTGCATGAAGGTTCGCTGCATTTCAGTTGTGTTAAAGAAAATTTAGAGGATTTGACAACCGTAGAATACCTCCGAGACACCGCCATACAAGCAGGTCTAAAAACCAAATTGGTCTATTTGGACGATATTGGGTGGGATATGGACAAGCTCACTTTCAAAGATTTGCAAGGACATCATATTCGCAATATCTTCAAACTCTATCCGTGGGAATGGCTTATTTTTGACGATTTTGGCTATAATATTCAACGAGATGCCAACAAAGCGTATTGGATAGAACCGAGTTGGAAAATGATATTGAGCAACAAAGCCATTTTACCTATT
>JAYUQN010001010.1:0-2573 GCA_043756725.1 Saprospiraceae bacterium | reverse complement strand
GTGCCTTTGGCGGCTATTTTGAAACACCCCTCAGTATTTAAGGATAAAAAAGTGGGCGTTATTGTTTCGGGGGGTAATGTGGATATTGCAGCTTTAGCTGCTTATTTTAAGTAGAACATTTTCTATTAGTATTGGCACACGAATTTCACGAATGAAAACACGAATTTCACTAATTTAAATGTTGACGGTGTTTCTTTCTTTGAAAAATGAGCTGTCAACATCTAAATTCGGGAAATTCGGAGTTACATTCGTGAAATTCGTGTGCCAATAATCATTAGCCTAAACCATTCAAAAACAAGGCGTTTTGTTATCACATTTTGCCCTTGATTAATTTTCGCAATAAATAAACCTTTACCAATCATATCTTTCTTTAAAACCACGGGGCTATTCAGCTGGTTTTTTACAGCATATACTTCTTGACCCAATAGATTATAAACGGCGATATTCCAATAGCCTCCCTCTTTATTTTCAAGCAAATCAATAGTCATTTCATTGTCGGGGAATTAAAGCAATGGTGCATTACCCTAATGGGTAATATTTTAAGCAAATTGCGTTAGTGGGTGTTTTTTACCCCCCTCAGTATTGGCGGGTTTTTTAGATGACTTTTATGAAAACAGTTAAAAAACGCATAAAGGAAATAAAAGAACGAGGCAAGCGTATTAGACTATTATAACGCATTGTTTCTTATTTACCGACTATACACACCAAACTACTCCCCAGTATCATTTTTCAAACTTAAACCCATCCTAAAAATGACAAGACAAATTTGGAATCTCGCATTGTTTTTAACCTTATCCATACCACTTTTGGCACAAAAAACCATTAAGCGCAGTGTCTTTTTTGAAACCAATCAAGCGCAATTATCAGAAACAAATTTCAATTATCTGAAATCCCTATCCGATACTTTAAAACGGTATAATGACTACGCTATTCAGCTCAAAGGCAATACAGATGCCGATGGCTCTGAGCAAGCTAATAAAAAATTGTCTGAAAAACGGGTTGCAGAAGTGCGTAAAGGCTTAGAAGCACACGGCATTCCAAGTGCTTTTTTTTCAGTTGAAGCGTTGGGTGAAAATAAGCCTGAAGCCGATAATATTTCAACGGATGGTAAAAAACGCAACAGACGGGTTGATATTTTTATCACTTTTTCACCTAAAACATTTGCCGCTCAGCCTTCTTCAAAACAATATCAAAATGTGCAACAACTTTATGAGGATATAAAAACACCCCCTCAGTATTTTAAGCTAAAAACAGGTCGAGATACGGTTATTAAGGGTGAAAAAGGCACTGTCCTTTTCATTCCAAAAGACGCTTTTGCAAGTATTCCTCCTAATGCCGTTGTTGATTTTAAGTTAAAAGAAGCGTATAACTTGTTGGACATGGTTTCTGAAAATTTGAATACCCAATCCAATGGTAAAATATTGCAAACAGGTGGAATGTTTAATGCCGAAGCCTCTTTTAACAACAAGCCTTTGACCTTGAAAAAAGACCTAAAAGTGACTTTCCCAACCCCAGAAAGCCAATTGGAGGGCATGCAATTGTTCACAGGTTCTCGCAATGAGCAACAAAATGGGCGTATGAATTGGACACCTGTAAATGCCGATAATACCCGTCTCGAAAGTCTTATAGATGAAAAAGAATTGGTTATCTATTCTCAAAGTGGCAAATTTGACCCTTTTTTATTGATGAATGGCGAAGGTGTTTTAAGTTTCAAAGAACTTATTGATACCACAAGATGTCTCCCTCTTTTAACCAAACAACAACTTGACCAAGCCCAAAACACAGGCGGTAAGGTGGAAATTAAACGCTTGAGTAATACAGGTTTTGCATTGTCGCTTTACAATTATTACAATCCTTCTAAAAATCGTAGAAATCTTGTGGATTTGCATAAAGCCGCTTTTTCAGAAATGTATGAATTTTACAAAGTAAAAACTTTTGCTGAATTGAAACAGCAAAGAGGGCAATCTTGGGATAGTTTGATGCAAGTACGGTTGGATTTTACTAAAAAAACAGAAGAGGCTCAAAAAAGACTGGCAGCACAACAGGATAGCTTAAACAAAATAATGGAAATAAATAGAGCTTATTGGGAAGCAAATCAAGATAAATATAATGCTGCCCTAAAAGAATATCAAGCTGCACAAACTAAATTTAAGAACTCTTTTAATATGCCAACATTAGGTTGGATAAATGTTGATAGGTATGTTTCCGCAGCTTTAACCAGTTTTACAACTCCCTTAATTTCCAATAAATCTAATCAATTTAATTGGAAAAATAAAGGTGAATATGATTTTGAGGCTATGATTTATATGAAACAAGAAAAGGGATTACTCAGTTATTATATCATTGAAAATAGTAAATTACTTTTCGCCAATATTCCCAAAAATCAAAATGCTGTCTTATTAGCTATGAAGATTGAAAACGGACAACCCTATTTAGCCTTTCACGACATTAAAACCGATAAACCGCATTATGATTTGGATTTTAAACCTGTATCGGCAGAGGAGATTAAGGTGAAATTTCAGTCGCTGAAATAAGTTTAAACTCAGATTTAGGGTAAGTTTTTTGAAAAATTT
>JAYUQN010001009.1:0-6787 GCA_043756725.1 Saprospiraceae bacterium | reverse complement strand
TCGTGTCCTTTTTAGGGCTTTGCGCTATGGTGGTGGTCGCTACTGTGCACAGTAGGACGAAACTTGTTAGGTATTTTATCATGATGTTTGTTGTTTTTAATGATTGTAGATTATGCCGTTTTGTGTTTGGTTTTACTTGAATTAGGATTTTTAGGATTTTTAATGATTTAATAGGATTTTAGATGTTGAAATGCGTGTTGTCAACATCTAAAATCCTATTAAATCCTTTAAATCCCCAAAATCCTAATTCTAATAAAATACCCCCTCAATACCTTGATACTGAGGGGGTTAGTTTTACGCTTTCACTAAATATCGCTTATTTAGTAGCCTAACGAGCCACGTGTGCTAACACCCTGCGCCATCTGGGCACAATCGTTCGTTGATTGAACACTCGAACCAAGCTGAAAGAGACGCTTGCGCTTATATCTTACCACTGCTCCGCTGTTTTATGGCTCTTTTGCAGAAGTTTCCGAAGAAACGGTATTTATTATTACTTCATCTAAACGCCCATAAAAAATACCTTTTTCAAGATGCCCGACAGTAAGAACTGTCTTATGATTATTTGACTTGAAAAGTTTACTAAATAATCCTGAAAACAAAAATTCATTTTCAGAATTAAAATAATCTGCTGCCATGAAATTTTTGATATCAACATTAAATTCAGTACTATAATTAAGCATGAAATCTACTGCATCATCTCCATAAATTCCTAAATCTTCATATATTTTTGTATTTCTACTGATTTCTTGATCATTTACACAGGAATGTAGAATAACAAAATCTTTTAGTTTTAAAAATGTATCTTCCATAATTGATTTATTTTTTCTTGTTAAAAAGAAATTTTCTAATGTTTTTGTTATGCACTAAAATTTTCATATTTGTGATAAAAAAGTTATTATTTTTTTCCACTTCAATATTATATACAATTGTTTTCACATTTGAAATTTTTATATCTTTTATCTCTACCCCGTTATTAGTTGATAATCTTAATTTATCCCCTAATTTTAATTCTTTTACAGGTATCCAACCTTTATTAAATACATAAAAGGGATGTTCTGCTGTTACTAAAATGCTTTCATTCTCTAAGCAAATTTTATAAATACTATTTACCTCACTATGTATTTTATTGACAACTTGACTTTCTTCAATAATATTATTTTCAAAATTATAACTGTATACTAAATCTCCAATTTTAAGGCTATCAATAGGAATATGCCTGTTTTTAGTATATATTAATGTACCCTTTGTAAAACAAACATATCCTGCAGTACCATAAGTCTCTTTAATTTCTTGATTGGCTTCTCTTACTCCATCTGCGAATTCTTTAATCTCTGTTCTTAATGAGTAAATATCACCTGCTAGCAAGCCCCATCCCACTCCAGGAACTAATCTACCTAAAAAACGCCCAACAACAGCTGTACCTATTTTATTTGCAACTTTCTTCCCCGCAACACTTGCAACTACTTTACGAGTTGTTCTTTTTAAAGTAGGAGAACGATATGGTAGTTTTTTAGACAGCCATTCTGACGCGTATGAAGATCCTGGAGTTGAACCTAACATGCCAACTGGTTTTAAATTATATCGAGGTTCACCTAAATAAATCAAACCTAATCCTACAAGTCCTACAGCTGCTTGTAAAGGTCTGTTAGCAGTTACAGTGTGAGCTGGTAATGTATCTAGTCCAAACAAATCTATGTAATTAACTGGATTATTATGTACATAAGAATATCCATTAGTGTTATTTTGAGCTGATATATTATCCATATCAGTAACATTTTTAGGGTTATATAAATTAATAATATCATTTAGTGACATTTGTATTGATTTCATATCATTTTCACCAATATCATTTCCATCTTCTTTGAATGATTTTTTATATTCTTTCAAAAATTCAGATATATTATCATCTGTTAGCAATGGATCTATAGCTCCCCAACGCCCAATGTTCGCATCATAAAACCTCGCCCCATAGTCATTCAACTCAAGCCCAAAATCATCATTTAATTCTTTTCCGTTGAAACCATATTTGAAAGCCCCACTCGCCCCATTCCAAGGTCCTTCCATATTGAGCCCAAAACTATAATAATGATTCACCTGCTCAATATCGCCAGTCGTCACTATGCCATCTTTGTTTTTATCGGAATAGGTCACTCTTGTATTCCCTAAATGGTCTTTTAAGGTATATTTATAAACCCAACCATTCCAAACACCATCTCCATCTGTCGTAATGTCCCTTTGGGCATACCCCTCTGAAAAATGGATGATGTCTTGCTGACCGTTTAGATATTCCGCATCACCGATATAATCCCGATAATTATTCAATGAACCATTAGCATTGATAACCGTTTTGCGCCATTTTTTACCTGTCGCATCATAAATAAATTCTATTTTACGTCCATCGCTGAATGTGATTCGGGTGGGCAAATTTAGATAATTATATTCAATCGTGCTAATGCCTTTTTGGCTATCGCTTATGAGGTTGCCATTGTTGTCATACCCATATACGGACGGGCTACCGTTGTGTTTAAAACCCTTAGCACCAGAGGCCGCATCTGCTATTTGGGTCACTTGGTTTTTGTCGTTAATAGTATAAGTTAGGTTGTCAATTGTAGCAAAATAACTGCACATCAAACCATTGTAGCCATTATTATCTTGGGCAAAAACGCCTTTGCGCACCAGCGATAAGATATTGCCCCGCTTGTCGTAGGTCATGGTTTCGTTGTAGCGGTTGTTTTGGTCAATTTGGGTGGGCCAGCCGTTGACACTCCAATTTCCTGTGTGGATGTCTGCATATTTTGCCTCGGTCAAACGGTTGAGCTTGTCGTAGGTATAGGAGTAGGCTTGTTTTTCACGCCCTGCCACCTGCCATTCTATTTGTGAAATATTGCCGTTTTTCTGCTGTGGCACATTGCCAATGTTTATGTTGGGATTGTCGTAGCGCAATATCTCGGTGAATAATTCGGGACTGCTATGACCCCAATACGATAAAGTGGGTGGATTAGAATACGTACCATTGTAGTTATTCATTATCGCTATATTGCCACAATAAAACAGAGGATACTCTTTGGCGGTCGTCTGCGATGACAAATCGCCATGCCCGATTCTGGTCAACCAATTGCGGCTATTGTATTCATAATCAATTTGTTGTGTAAAGCGATAATCGCCATAAGAAGGAACCCACGACCCACCTATGCGTTTGGAAGCCACTTGGTCTTGGGGATTGTACATGTGCCACGATGTAAATTGCGTGGGCGTAAAATTCGTCCACGAATTATCTAAGGCGATTTTATGCTGCGTAAATTGTGGGCGCATTGCATTGTCGTGCCAATTGTAGGTAAAGGTGGAACGGTTTTGATTGTCGGGTCCTGTAAATTGATGGGCTTTGAACCATACGAAGCCCGAGTTACGTAATTCGGAATAAGACATATCATATTGCCCATTGAGGGTTACGCTCTCTGTGCGAGTGGGTCTTGCCCACTGGTCATAATTGTAGGTATAAGTATCAATCCAGTCCACGTCGGTGTTTTTTTTATTGCCTAATACCCTGTATTTCGTCTGTTGCACGAGGCTTTTACCCGTAATATAGGTGATTTGCGAGAGCGAATTGGCAGCAGTGATAGTAATAGCTGTGGTCACATCGCCAGTAGTAGGTGGGGTGATATTCATCCAACCTGTTTCTACTACTCTGCCCAAATCATCGTAACGGGTGGCTAAATACTTGTCAGCAGCCCCGCCATACTGAGGGGTACGCATATTGCCGTCTTGGGTAAGCACCAATTGGTCACGCACATTATAATAGAATTTTTGAGCAAGGGCACCCGGTATTTTCTTTTCGCTGAGGCGGTGTTTGACGTCATAAGTGTATTTAAACACAAGGTCTTGCTTGATACTATTGTTAACATCTATCGCATCGGGTGGAATGACTAAAACAAGGTCACCATAACTGTCATAGACATTGTAGGTGTCAACAAGTTGGTTATTTTCAGCCATTTTGCGAGTCAAAACAACTCTGCCCAATTTATCTTTAAATACACTGGTTTGATTGCCATTTTCATCTGTAAGGGTGGTTTTATAGAGTTCATTCACCCCATAAGCTCCCACTTGGACATTATTATTGACATCAAGAGTAAATGATTTTACAGCATCTTGCGTTGTATTAGCACCGTAAGCGGTTTGCATCTCCGATTCATCTTCATTGATTTGTTTTGAAGGACGACCGAGAGGAGACGACTCGTAAATAGGATTGGTATAGGGTTTTGTCGCTCTTGCAATAGCAGGGTCAATGGTTTCAAAACCATCTATATTGCTTTCGATGGGTTGATAACTGCGGTTTTGTCGTCCAAAAATATCATAAGTCATATACGTTTTTTGGTTTTGACCACTGGGCGTATATTTTTCTTTGACTGTTTCGGTAGCTCTGCCCAAGCCATCAAAATATTGGGTTGTTTGAAACATATTTCCTCCCAGACTTGAATTGCCACCATCATTAAACCAAACCGAGTTTTTGATAAAGTTAGCTGTTCCTGCGCCCGTAGCATATTGGTAATCCATCGTGATTTTTGCTTTGGCAGAAGTAGGATTGCCTGTTGCATCTAATAAGTTGCGGATTATTTTTAAACGAGATAAGCCATCGTATTCATAGTGGGTTTTTACGCCGTTTTCATTGGTAATGGATTCTGGCCTGTCTTTAGTATCATAGCCAAAAGCCCAATTTAAAACATTCGGATAGGTATCACCAAAAGATTTTGATTGCAATAAATGTCTATTCCATAAATAATTTTCGGATTTTAGAAAGCCCCCCATTGTTACTTTTGTGGGCAATCCCACGCTATTGTAGGTGTCAATTGAATATTTCACCGTCCAGTTGCTCGAATTGCGGTCTTTCAATTTCAGTTTATTAGGTAAAATGAGCGTTCCACTGTTAAAATATTCTATCTCGGTTGCGCTCATTAAACTTGCTCCCACCCATTTTTCGGTTCGGATGGGAATACCAATCATGTATTTACTTATCATGCTGGAGATAACAGGAGCAGCATTCTGACTATTACCAACAACATCTTGGGTAAAGTAAGTCTTTGTTTTATACGTTTTACTATCACTATTGGTCATCGTACTTTCCGTAGGGTATGAGATATTGGCATTGCCATAAATATTGTCATTTATGGTTTCCACCGTACCCGTAAGCACCCAATTAGCATCATAAAAATACTGTCTATCAATGGATTGCGTCATCAGTTTCCAACTTTGACGAAAACTGACACCAGACCCCATTTGGAATTTAGATTTGAATGTTGCCGATTGCAAACAAACTGGCATGCCTGTGTAAATATCAGAAGGATTTCGCCAGTCATAATTGTATGGACTTGGAAGTTTACACAATTGTGTTAAATTATCCTGCTCTGGTTTAGAATCTATGGTGAACGAGGTAAAAACCAAAGACCGGCGGCTATCCGTGAAGTAAGTATTTACGGTTTCTGATAATTTTTTTCCGTTTGTATGAAAGACCTGTTTTTTCAACAAATTGCCATTGTCATTATCGTCCCATTCTGTGATATTTAATTTTACTGCCCGATACCAGTATACGACCTTACCATCGGTAATTTCTTCAATTCGGCTGTATCCAACCGTACTGCCTTGTACGCTCCCCAAATTCGCACGACTGGTAGCAGATAAAGTGGGTGTATTAGTGGTCGTTATAGTTCCACCGTATTGATGATAGGCAACCGTCACAGGGTAATTTTTATATGTTCCTCCAGCATAATAGCTTGGCTCATCGCCTAATAAAATACCACTGGAGGCAGTACCGTTTTCTAAAACATACGCATATTGCTTTTTATTAGCCATCACACCAGTAGCCGTATAATTTCTTATCTCTTTGACACGTACACCCCCTATTTGTCGGTCAGGACTGCCTGCATTAGCTGCTGCAACAGTATGAATTTCATGGTCAATAACTGAGTAGCCGCACGTAGGATATTTAACTTGAACTAAAATACTGGCTTTAGAGTCGCTTGTAGAGGTTCTATTGGCTTGATCACCTTGCAATTGTGCGCTAAATAAAGGTATTAACCCCATACTATTACTAAAACCATTGTAATATCCCCAGTGGTCAATCGCATTGGATTCAATAGCAGGCAAGGGCGTGGTTTCGTACATAAATTCGTGCGTTTTCTTAAGAATAGTTGGCTCTAAAATAGATTCCTCTTCAACTTTGTTCAAAGTTAATCTATTCGTAGAAGGATTATTCTGCACAATGTTAAACTTTTTCATGGCAACGCCAGCATTCAATCCTGCATAAATTTTAATTTCATCCAACTTTAAAGCATCTGTTTTAACTGCTTGACTGTTAAAAGTTAAGGTCGGTACAGATTTTACAAATTCTATTTTTTCGATAATGTCGGTACCCAATTTATAGATAATTGTATAAATGAATTTGCGGTTAAATATTTTATTATGAGTCGTGAGATTTGGACTACTTGTCGGTTGTAGAGCAATATTAGGATTAGAACCAACCTCAGGATAACTGTAAGATTTAGTCGCATAAGCACTTAGGTTTTTAGGTTGTTCATAATACAGAGGAGAAGCGTGAGTAGTTGTGTAAGAAAATTCTATACTTTCGTTTGTATTTGCTGCTTCAATTTTAGTTAAATACCAAGCAGAAATATAATTAAAATTGGGAATAGCTGGAATAATATCCGTTGTGGTATTGTTATCATACTCGTATGTTAAGTTCGTAATTTCCGTTTCTTCAAAATAATATTTGTTTCCCAATGCGTCTGTAATTTTG
>JAYUQN010001008.1:0-2580 GCA_043756725.1 Saprospiraceae bacterium | reverse complement strand
TGCCTATCGAGATAAAACTTGTACACTAAATAATCATACATTTCCTTAACAAGTCTGGAAAAATAATTTAGTTATGCAAGTAACGCAAGTAGCTCCTTGGAGCGATCACCAACTCATAGAGTTGTATCTCGACGGTAATGAAAAGGCATTCGAAACCCTTCTCCAACGTCATAAGGCTAAAATATATACTTCCATCTACTTGTTCTGCAAAGACCAAGCCTTAGCCGAAGATATATTTCAAGAAGTTTTCATTAAAATTATCAACACGCTTCGCAGTGGTCGCTACAACCACGAAGGCAAATTTGTACAATGGGCTTTACGTATTGCTCATAACCTTTGTGTGGATTATTTCCGCCGCGACAAACGCCGCCCTACTGTAGGTCCTAATGATGATTTTGACATCTTCAACGTGTTGAGCCTTGCAGATGAAAGTCCTGAGCAAAGCATCATGCGCAGTCAAGTGCACGACCGGGTTCGCAAATTGGTGGATTCCCTACCATCTGAACAGCGGGAAGTCGTCATTCTACGACACTATGCTGATATGAGTTTTAAAGAAATTGCATCGTTGACACGCGTAAGCATCAATACCGCTTTAGGTCGTATGCGTTATGCTCTTATCAACATTCGCCGTATGGTGGAAGAAAGAGATATGCTTTTACAGTAGTATTTCACAAAAATAAACGCTTACTAAAGAAATGCTTAGTTGCAACGGATACTTGCATGCTATTATAATCTTGATTTCACCAAAATTGACAACTTCTTATTAGTTGTCAATTTTTTTTTGCTCTATACTGAGGGGGCTAATCTTTGAAAACCTGTTGAAAAATATAAAATGCTAAAATTTTAAGGTATTTATTCAAAGTTTATATTTTTAATATGTACATTATGCCCATCCGATATACCGTCACAAACCATTATATTTCTTTTTTAAAATTATAGGCTTTTAAAATATTTAAATATTTCATTTAAAAGCACTTACATTTTTAAATTCAACATTTCACTGATTATATCTTTTTTGAAATGCCTATATTATGCTAAATTTTAAGTCACTATTTAAAAAAAACAAATACCTTATTTAAGGCAGGATACGTGCTTACAGATTTAATATCAAAGCGTGACTCCATATTTTTGGTAGAGATTTTGCATTTTAATCATAAATTAAAAATCTTACATCAAAAATGAGAAAATTGCTTTTTATAGTCGTAGCCTTTAATTTTGCTTCCACAGCCTTTGCGCAAGATACGCTCATCGTTCACGCTGTAAAATTGGTATCTGAAAACGGTACTTACAAAGCCGACGACTTATCTGTATCACCAGAAGCTTTCAAAAAACTTCAAGAAGAGCAAGCCAACTTTCTGACTAAAAGCCAAAACAAAGTTTGTTGGGTACGTCGCTTAGATAAAAACAATCGCATGATTGAGCAAGGTTTGTTTTGCAATGGAACGACACAACTTGGTAATTATTTCAAATATGATTCAAAAGGACAGGTAAAATATAAAAAACTATACTCGGGCACTAAATTTACTGCCTGTGGACAAAGTGAAGCGGGGACAAGATCCGTTGAAGAAATCTACGATTTTGCTAAAGGTATGCGCATTTATGGCTCGTATAGTGACGGATTAAAGCATGGACAGTTTATTTATTATGAAAAAGGCATTATTGTAGGCGTAGAAGCTTTTGATAAAGGGCAGTTGTTGAAAAGAACAGGTAAAATTTTTGCTGTTAAAGACGATGGCACTTTTGCCTTAGCAATGGTGGTAAGGAACTAAATTGTTGTATTGTTAAATTGTTGTATTGTTGGGTGAAACGCCAACAATACAACAATTTAACTATCTTTGAGAATTGATTAACCAACTCAACGTTTCAACCATGCGCTTTTCCATTTTCTTCTTTCTCCTCTTGCTTGGTGACCTCATTGCGCGCCAATTTCAAGCGGAAATGCCCTATATGGAATATGTCTTCAAACCTGCCTTGATGATTTCGCTCGGTATCTATTTTTACTGTCAATCCGATGCTTTAAAACAAGGGCGCGCCGACTATTTTATGCTCATAGCTATTGTGTTTAGTTGCTTGGGAGATATTCTTTTAATGCTGGAAAACAAGTTTGTCTTAGGTCTGGGTTCGTTCCTTTTGGCGCACATAAGTTATATTTTCGCTTTTTTAATAGATAACAAGGGGTTCGTTTTCAATAAAAAAGACAGGCTTTTAGCGGCTTTATTGATTGTGGCTTTGGGCATCGGTTTCATTTTCTATCTTTCCCCCTATTTGGGCAGTTTGAAAATACCAGTCACTATCTATTCAGCCACTATTTTAACGATGTTATTGACTACTTTGAACCGTTGGAAAACCGTGCGTTTTGACAGTTTTCAATGGGTTTTTATGGGGGCAATATTGTTTGTCATTTCAGATGGCATGATAGCCGTTAATAAATTCGCTCAACCCTTCCCTTTTGCTGGGCTTCTCATTATGCTGACCTATGGCGTTGGGCAATATTTGATTGTTACTGGGTATTTGAAAAATGGGGTGAGCAAAGATTTAGGGTAAGTTTTTTGATAAAATTTGATTGAGTTTTGATTTTTT
>JAYUQN010001007.1:0-2582 GCA_043756725.1 Saprospiraceae bacterium | reverse complement strand
CATTAATTAATTTCACTAAAAAAGTAGGTGTACCCGATTCAAACCAATAATTATCAAAGACTTGCTTTTTCATCAAAAGCATCGTGGAATAGGGATTGTACAGAAAATCTTTAGCGTTCCATGAAAAACCGTCATACCAATAGCGCACTTTATCCATTATAGCCTCCACGTTAGTATTGGCTTTTACGGCTAAATCTTCTAAGCCTGCGTGACAATAATGCCTTACTTCTGTCTCTGTGAAACCACATATTGTTGCAAAAGCGGGGTCTAAGGTCAAATCTTCAAAATAGTTTAAATCTGAAAAGATAGAGACTTTGCTAAATTTTGAAACGCCAGTTATGAAAGTAAAACGGAGATATTGACCACTATCTTTCAAGACGCCGTAAAAGGATTTCAGTATATCTCGATTTATTTCTGCTTGGTTGGGCTGAGTTTTATCTATATAATGAATAATCGGCTTATCATATTCATCAATTAAAATAACAACCCGTTTTTGGGTTTTTAAGTATAATTTTTCAATTAATTCGCTAAAACGGGTACTGTAGGAGGTGCTTTTCAGAATAATATCTTGCTTATCAGCCACCTTTTCAATGACTTCAAAAAGGGCTTTTTCTAAGCCTATATCTGTAAAACCAATTTTATCCAAAGAAAGCCTTATGACAGGATATGTCTCCCATTCGATTTTATCCTCAATATAAAGCCCTTTGAACAAATTTCGGTTTCCCAAAAAAACTTGCTCTAAAGTACTTACAAAAAGAGATTTTCCAAAGCGCCGAGGGCGGCTTAGAAAGTAATTAGCATTATTCTGATTGGCTAATAAAGGTTCAATAAATGCAGTTTTATCCACATAAATGGCATTATCATTAATCAAATCAGGAAAATAATGCGTACTTGTTGGAAAATTTCTATTGTTTATCATACCTAAAACAATTTTAACTGACAAATATACATTGTTTTTTGAATTGCGGTTTCAGTTCTGTTTTTTATTCATTAATACACCACAAAACAATAATAAAGGGGTGCTTTTGCACCCCCCTCAGTATTTTTTCAAAATATTTCATTATGCAACAGCAAACCCCGTATAAGGTCTTTTGGCAGGTGAATGAAAAGCAAGCACAATATCCTTTTTAGGAATCCCTTCCTCTACAAAAACATCGGCAAAACCCACATCTGTTCCGTCATATTCCACATACACTTTTTCATTTTTAATGCGCACATGAAGAATACAACCATAGCTGCGGCTGCTTCGTTTCCAAGCGTTATGATAGACCAGATAGTGCATTTTTATATCATCTGCTACTAAATAAATCTCCTCGTCAAGATTAGGATGGTCTGAATCTATATAGGATTCTAATACCTCTTTGATTATTTTTTGATAGTTTTTTATTTTTTCCATGCGTTAATAATTGGGCTTTCTGTATCAAATAAAATAAGTTTTACATTGTGCCTTTTCAAAAAAGTAAATCATGGTAAATATCTTTTGCCATATCGGTTGTTTGTTTTTGACAAAAATAAAGGTTTTTTATGAAATAGAAAAAGGTTTATTTATTCCTACTATATTTTTTAACGAAAATAGGCAGCCAACTCATCAAAGAGCTAACTGCCTATGCTTTATTTCATTAAAAGAGCTACCCAATATTTCCCAAATCAAACGGCAAAGTCCGCAACCTTTTCCCCGTCAAATTAAAAATAGCATTCGTCAAAGCAGGCGCAACAGGTGGTAAACCCGGCTCTCCTACACCCGTCGGCTCTTCTTCATTAGGCACAATATGCACTTCTACTTTAGGCATTTCATTAAACCGCAAAGGCGTAAATAGATGAAAATTGGTTTCCACAACTTTCCCATTTTCAATGGTAATCGGTGCTTTCAAAGCCGCTGATAAACCCATCACGATATTGCCTTCCGTTTGCGCCCGCACTTGGTCGGGATTGATGGCAATGCCGCAATCTATGACGCTGATTACTTTTTCAATTTTCACCCCCGCCCCTTGTTTTGATACGATAATAGCATGTGCGCAAATTGTTTCAAATGTCCTTGAAACCGCTATACCGATGGCTTGACCCTTTGGCAAGGTCTTTCCATAGCCCGATTTTTCTTTCAAAAGGCGTAAAACTTCTATAAAACGAGGCGAATCTTTGAGCATTTCAAGGCGTAATTCGAGGGGGTCTTTTTTAGCAGCATGCGCCAATTCGTCGGTAAAACTTTCCGTCGCAAACACATTTGTAGAGCCATAAACCGACCGCCACCAGACAACAGGAATGTCGGTTTCAGCCAGAACGAATTTATGTTCACGGTTTGGAATAGAGTAGGGGCTATCCGCTTGATTCATGCCTTCTGCCCACCACGTTTGTTTACTTGGGTGTGCTTTCCACAGCTGCCAACCAAGCCAACTACCGACTATTTTATGTTCCAAAGTTGTAACGGTATTAGCCGCATCCAACGAGCCTTTCATAATATTGAGCATACCAGGACGTAAAGGTCCTTGCGTTAAATCGTCCTCTCGTGTCCACGTTACTTTTACAGGTTGATGGAGTTCTTTTGAAAGAAAAACCGCTTCACAGACATAATCAATATAGGCTTT
>JAYUQN010001006.1:0-6813 GCA_043756725.1 Saprospiraceae bacterium | reverse complement strand
TGGTGCACGTGGTCGAAGGCTCTGATGCAGGTTGGCGCTCCAATTGGCAATATGGCAAATACACCGACCCTAAAAACAACAAATACCACGTGTGGATGAAAGAAAAACTCTCCGTTCCCCGTTGGGATGGGCAAGCGGCATATATCATCCCACCCATACAAAATTATCATAATGGCCCAACAGGCATGGTTTATAATCCCGGTACGGCTTTAGGCTCAGAGTGGAAAAACAAATTCTTTTTGGTAGAATTTGTAGGGACGCCTAATCGCTCTCATATTTGGTCATTTGGGCTGAAATCTAAAGGCGCTTCCTTTGTTTTAGATGGTGAAAAAGACATTTTAAGCGGCATTTTACCAACAGGTATCCAATTTGGACCCGATGGAGCTTTGTATATTGCGGATTGGATAAATGGTTGGGATACTAAAAACTATGGACGTGTTTGGAAATTGGATGTCACCAAAGAAAAAAACGATTTGGAAGCCGTTCGCCTTGAAACCAAGCGGTTGATGCAATTGGATTATGCCAAACAAACACCTGAAAAACTGTATGAATACTTGTTTTATGCGGATAAAAGAATACGGCAAAAAGCGCAGTTTGAGTTGGTCAATAGAGGTAAAAAAGGGTCTGAAATTTTACTGAAAGCCATCAATCAAACAGAGAATCAATTGGCGCGCGTTCATGCTATATGGGGTATGGGTCAATTAGCCCGTTTTGATAAATCGTTTTCAGCGTCTTTAATACCTTTGTTGAAAGATAAAGATGCTGAAATCGTTGTGCAAGCCATAAGAATGCTTGGGGATGCTGACGTAAAAAGCGTCGGGGATGCTTTAATTACAGCCCTTTTAAAGGACAATTATCGCATCAAATTTTATGCAGCCGAAGCCTTAGGGCAACTGGGGCATCAAGCCGCCGTTGAGCAGCTTTTAACGATGTTGAAAACCAATAATGACGATGATGTGTATCTGCGTCATGCAGGCGTTTTAGCTCTTTCACGCATAGGTAAGGTTGAACCTATCATCGCATTGGCAAATAATCCGAGCAAGGCTTTGCGAACAGCCGCTGTTTTGGTTTTAAGAAAATTGAAAAATGAAAACATTGCCTTGTTTTTAAAAGATAGTGATGAATACATTGTAACTGAAGTCGCAAGAGCCATTAATGATGATTTGTCTATTCCCGCCGCTTTACCCGCATTGGCTGCTGTTTTGAGTGAAAAAAGATTTACGAATGAAGCTTTGATTAGACGGTCAATTAATGCGGCTTTGCGTGTGGGTGGTGAAAAAGAATTAGAGGCTTTAATCGCCTTTTCAACCCGAACGGATATAAAAGACGAGATAAAAGCGGAAGCCTTAGCCACAATTGGCACTTGGGCGACCCCCTCAGTATTAGACCGTGTTGACGGGCGTTTTAGGGGTAAAATTGAAAGAGACCCCTCTGTGGTGAAATCAAAAATTCAACCCCATATTGTCCATTTTTTAAAAGAAACCAATCCTGAAACGCTTATCGCGATGGCAGGTTTGTTGGCTAATTTGAATATAACGGCTGCCAATAATCAATTGGCTAAAATTTATGATGAAACAAAAGAAAGTAAGGTGAAAATAGCGATTTTACCAGCCTTAAACGCTTTGAAATATGCAGGCTTGGCATCTGTTATTAAAAATGGGATGGAAGATAAAGACGGAACTGTGCGAACAACCGCCCTGGGTTTATTGAATAATTCAAATGTTTCAAAAGAAAATTTACCCGCTATTGTCAACGCTGTTTTCACCAAAGGCGGCATAGGTGAGCAACAACAACTGCTCGTTGTGATGGGCAAATTGGACATTGATAAAACGCAATCTATTTTAGACGATTTGATTGAGCAAATGATAGCCAAAAAACTGTCCCCTAATTTGAATTTGGAATTAAAAGAAGCCGTCGATTCGTCGGGGTCTGCCCCTTTGAAAGCCAAATTAGCGACTGTGAAACCTGATAATTCAGCGATAGGCAATTACGCAGAAGCACTTTTTGGTGGCAATCGGGGAGAAGGTAGAATTATTTTCACTTACAACTCCGCAGCTCAATGTATGCGCTGTCATGCTGTTGGTACTGAGGGGGGTAATGTCGGTCCCGCTTTAACGAATATTGGCAATACTTTGAGCAGAGAACAAATTTTACAAGCCTTAGTCGAACCCAGTGTCAGGCTTGCCCCCGGTTATGGCAATGTTTCACTCAAGCTCAAAGACGGGCAAGAGGTATATGGCGTATTGGCAAAAGAAACAGAAACAGCTTTAACTATTACCACTTCCGATGCTGAACCGTTGGTGATTCCTATTGCCAGAATTGCAAAAAGGGAAAACCTTCCATCCAGTATGCCGGCTATAGGCGAGGTTTTATCGAAAAGGGAAATTCGGGATATTGTGGAGTTTTTAACGGGGTTGAAAAAACGGGATTGATAAATAAAATTAACATAATTGGAATTATATGCACTGTTAAATGAACCTCAATATATTGCAGAAAAAATCTAAATTATTATTTTAAGCTCAATTATTAAACAAATGTAGCTCATTATTGCTTAATAATGAGCTACATTTGTTTAATAATTGAGCTTAAAATAACAATTTAGAAAATATGGTCATTCATAAACAGATGGATATTTTAGATTTTCTTAAAGAACACCCACGCAGTTCTTCTAAAGAAATATTTGAGGGTATTGAATCAAAGCGGAGTTATGCGAGCATAAAGCGCATACTTACTAAGCTATTGACGGATAATTTAGTCATCCTTGAAGGTACGGGAAAAGCGAGCAAATATTCCTGTTCCCCTCATTTTCAGCTTTTTTATCCTATTGAGGTCAATCAATATTTTGAAAAAGAAATAGATGAAAGGGTTATTCAAACCAACTTTAATCTTAGCTTAATAAACGGCATTCTTCGTGAAATAAATCTTTTTAAAGCCGTAGAATTGGGTAAATTGGCAGCCTTACAAGCCCAATTTCAAGCAAATATTTCGCAATTGTCAAAAAAGGAATATGAAAAGGAAATGGAACGATTAGCGATTGATTTGAGTTGGAAATCCTCTCAAATTGAAGGCAATACCTATTCGTTATTAGAAACTGAAAGGTTACTCAAAGATAAAGAAACGGCTACTGGAAAAACCAAAGATGATGCCGTCATGCTCCTCAATCATAAAGAAGCCATTGATTTTATTGTGGAACAAAAGGATTATTTGACCCCACTTACCGTTAGGGGAATAGAAGATATCCATAGCATATTAATGAAAGAATTGGGCGTTGAAAGGAATATCAGGGTTAGAAAAGTCGGGATTACAGGTACTAATTACAGTCCATTGGATAATGAGTTTCAAATAAAAGAAGCACTAAACCAAATGTGTGAATTAATTAACAGTAAGCCCTCCATTTTTGAAAAAGCATTATTGGCTTTGCTCTTGCTGTCCTATATACAGGCTTTTGTAGATGGCAATAAAAGAACCGCTCGAATTATTAGCAATGCCATTTTAATTGAAAATGCCTATTGCCCAATGTCATTCAGAACGGTGGATACAATTGACTATAAAAAAGCAATGCTTATTTTTTATGAGCAAAATAATTTTCAACCCATGAAAGACATATTTATAGGACAATTTGAATTTGCAGTCAAAACGTATTTCTGATAAAAAATAAATAGAGCTACCCCTCTCGGTATAATTAAAATCGGGATTATACAAAGCTTCCCTCTCACCCTGTCTCAAAGCTATTATACTTTTGAACGGTAGATTTTGTGCAAATACAAAACGGCTGGGTCGCCGAAAAAAGGGGGCGGTTTAGAATTTTATAAAATAATTTGTTGACTTTAAAAATACGCATTACTTTTGTCAAATAAACACAAAACAATTAACCGTCTAAAAAGCAGAATACCAATAAAATAAAATCTATACCACCCAATGGCAAACGAAAAAGAATATAAAGGACTCGCTCGCTCGCTCCGTATTTTATACACCATCGTTGGAAGCCCTTATTTTTACACCAAAAAACGATTGGCTGAAAGATATGATGTGGACGAATCCACCATTACCAGAGATTTTATCGCCTTTGAAAATGCAGGTTTTGAACTGGATTTTGATGAACGCTACCGCTATGCCCTTAGTGCAGAGAAAAAATACGATAACCTAAAATCCCTCTTGGTGTTCAGTCCAAAAGAAGAAGATATTTTAACCGAAGCCTTGCGCCTATTTGGGGCTAATGACAAAGCCGTTGAAAAACTACAAAACAAACTCAGCCGCGTGTATGACATTTCTAAAATGCACAACACCTTCGATAAAAACTTCTTGACCAAAATGGATAAACTTGAAAAAGCCCGCCTCGAAAAAAAGGTCGTGCTATTAAAAGACTATCCCTCCACCAACAGCAATACCGTCAGCCACCGTACCGTAGAGGCTTTTCACATCAGCGCAGAAGATGATATTGTCCATGCTTTTGATTTGGAAAAACACGCCATCCGTCATTTCCGCATTTCTCGAATCACTAAAGTAGAAATAACACCGCAGTTGTGGACGCACGAAGGGCATCATAACATCGTGGCAACCGACCCTTTTCGCATACAAGACAACAACCAAGTGAAAATACACCTGCGGCTCAAAGTTGGGGCTTACAACGAACTGCTCGAACGTTTCCCTTTGACCCGCACTTATCTCCGCCCTGCCGATGGCGAAGCAGTGCTTTATGACCTCGAATGTAAAGTCAATCACCGTTTTTATGGATTGTCTAATTTCCTATTGGGTTATCACAACGATATAGTTTCTATTTTAGAACCTGATTCTTTGATTGAGCATATTCAAGCGGAGGCTAAGAAGTTGTTGGAGAAAAAGTTTTGACTTTTTGAACGAGACACTGAGGGGTAGTTGTAAGCATAAAAAAGCCGAAAGAAAAGTCTTTCGGCAATGCAGAGTTTGAAATCCAGTTTGGTGCGATTATTAAGAGAGGATTTAATCTTAAATCACTTTCTTCATTTCAATTCCATTGATAGAAAATTCAAACTCATAAAATACTTTTTGTTATATTAATAATAAAAATTAAACATTATTTTGAGTTATATTTGGATATTAGTTGCAAAGATAATACTTTTGTTCATAAGTTATGATTTTTTTCAGAAGAAAGTGATTTAAGTAGAGTTTTTTATATTCTAAAATCTAATGTATGAATACAAGTTACATCGTATTTGAAGAATTTGATGATACCAATTACACAAAATTATTTTTTGATTCAAATACGGGTGGGTTTGTAGTTGCACACAAACAACATGGAGAAAATGAATTGGAAGGCAATAAAACAATTGCCATAATACTTGCAAAAATAGGGTATAGAGTAATTCTTCTTCCTAATTCACCAGATACGCCTCCAACGCCAGACGCTTCTGTGAATGATGAACTATGGGAGTTTAAAACCATATCGCAAACACACAATCTAAGTAACAGGGTTCATAAAGTAATATCAAAGGGTAAGCACCAGTCATCAAAAGTGTTGATTTATATTGCTCAATCTTATAAAATATATGAAATAACAAGAGGGATAGAAAATGCCATAAGAGTTGATGGAGGAGAATTTATTGAAAAAATAGGCATTCTATTTCAAGATGGGAGATTGATTATTGTAAAAAGGAATGAAGTTATTGACAAATCGTTTACCAACAAATTTTTACCATCTAAATAACAAAGGCGGGTTAGGCTTGCGCCCATTACCGCCTTAGTGGTGACCATCCGTAGACAGCCTAATTCTTTATGTGTCTAATATTTTAAACAAAGATATACCTAAAACAACAAAAAAGTCAAATTAGTTTGCAAAAATTTAATTAAAAATACTGAGGGGGTATGTCATATAATGCACAACACAACCCCATACCTTTGTATCAAATTAAAAAACAGAAAATAACCTTAAAATAATGCGACTAAAACTCATTTTAAATTGCCGACCAAACAGTGTCCTTTCACTCAATTATCAGTACGCCCTCCAAGCCGTGATTTATAAAGTCTTGGAAAGTGCAGACCCTGTGTTTTCGCACTGGCTACACGAGCAGGGGTATGAGACTTCGGGTAAAAACTTCAAGCTCTTTACATTCAGCGAATTGCGAGGAACACCTTTTTTTATTGATAAAATCCGTAAAACCATACAGTTTCAAGGAAATACCCTTACGTGGCAAGTCTCTTTTCATGTGGACGAAGGCGTTGAAAAATTTGTCATGGGCTTATTTCAAAACCAAACATTGGAAGTCGTGACACCCGACGGACGGACGCATTTCACCGTACAAGGCGTAGAGATGCTCCCCCCTCCCCCTTTCACCGAAACCATGCGCTTTAGAGCCACCACACCCATCTGTATCCCAGAACAAACCGACACCGATAAACAACCCCAATACCGTTCACCCGAACATGAAAACTTTGAACGCCTATTTTTCACCAACCTCAAAAACAAACACGAAGCCAGCACATTACCCATGACCAATAACCCATTACCCATTACCAATAACCCATTACCCATGACAAATCACTCATTACTTATATTGAGCCAACCCCGTATGAAAGGCTTATCAACCTATAAAAAAGACCTTGATAGACCCATCAAAACCATCGGCTACACCTTCGATTTTGAAGTAACCGCTCCTGTTGCGTGGATGAAAGTCGGTTATGATGCAGGGTTTGGCGGGAAAAACAGTGGCGGGTTTGGGTTTTGTGAGGTATTGAAATGATTTTTTTGAAAAATACTGAGGGTACATCCCGAAATAGTCGGGAGGGGGGTGTTGCGTATGATGCACAACCAATGACTATAACTTTGTAGCACCCATA
>JAYUQN010001005.1:0-2587 GCA_043756725.1 Saprospiraceae bacterium | reverse complement strand
ACAACCGCAACAGCAATATTCGCCAAGAATATGTGAAACACCTCGCCAATATCTATAAATTATTGGGCGATACTGAGGGGGATGCTGATAAAAAAGCGAACGCCGTTTTTGCTCTGGAAACGTATCTGGCAAAATCGCATCGAAAAATTGAAGATTTGCGGGACCAATATAAGAACTACAATAAAATGGCTGTTGCCGATTTGCAAAAAATGACACCTTCCTTGTCGTGGGCAAATATGATGGCAAAAACGGGTGTGAAAATAGATTCCGTCGTAGTCGGGCAGCCAGAGTTTTATAAAACGCTTGAAACAAGTTTGAAAAAATTTACGCTTTCCGATTGGCAAGCCTATTTGAAAGCCCAGTTGATAGATGCTTATGCCGATTTTTTAAACAAAGACTTTGAATATGAGGATTTCAATTTTCATGGTAAAATTTTGGAAGGTAAAAAAGAGCAAAAGCCTCGTTGGAAAAGGGTTTTAGATGCTCAAGAAAATGCCCTCGGCGATGCGCTCGGACAGCTTTTTGTCAAAGAGTTTTTTCCTGAAAAAGCGAAAAAACGCTATACAGATATGGTGGAAGCCATAAAAGAGGCTTACGCTGAAAATATTCAACAACTCGATTGGATGAGTGACACCACAAAAGCCAAAGCCTTAGACAAGCTGAAAAAAGTGTCTAAAAAAGTCGGCTATCCCGATGTGTGGAAAGATTTTTCAACCATGACCATTGACCGCAGTAGCTACGCTCGCAATGCCATCAATGCGGGTAAATGGTGGCATAACTACAATGTCTCTAAATTAGGCAAGCCCGTCAATCGTAATGAATGGGATATGACACCCCAAACCTACAACGCCTATTACAACCCTTCTAATAATGAAATCGTGTTGCCCGCAGCTATTTTTATGATTCCCGGTTTTTCGGACGACCAAATTGACGATGCCGTTGTATATGGTTACGGGGGGGCTTCCACTATTGGGCATGAAATCACTCACGGTTTTGACGACCAAGGTCGCCAATATGATGATGCTGGAAATTTAGTAGCGTGGTGGTTACCCGAAGATTCTGTGAAATTTACGCAACGGGCGCAAATGTTGGTCAAACAATTCAACGAATATGTAGCAGTAGATACCCTGCACGTAAGGGGAGAAGCCACTTTGGGTGAAAATATTGCTGACTTGGGCGGTGTTGTGCTGGGCTTGAAAGCTTTTATGAAAACGGAACAGTATAAAAAAGGCGAAAAAATAGGTGGTTATACGCCCGTTCAACGTTATTTCATGGGTTATGCCCTCGGGTGGATGTCTCAACAAACGAAAGAACGAGCGGCTCAACAAATTATGACCGATGTGCATGCGCCTGCGTTCTTGCGGGTGAATGGACCTTTTGTCAATATTCCTGAATTTTATCAAGCGTTTAATATTAAGGAGGGGTGTAAAATGTGGCGGGAACCTTCTAAACGGGTGAGGATTTGGTAATAGAGTGAAATGTATAAAAATCTTAAAAATACTGAGGGGGTGCTTGTTAAAGTACCCCCTCAGTATTTTTAAGATTCAACAGCGTGTATCCAATCCGCTTTAATAATTTCAATACCTGTTACATTATTTTGGATAAATGTATTTGCCAATCTTTCTGAAATGATAATATTATGTTCTCCTACGCCTATGCGTGGTAAAATAATAATATCATATTGCCAAGCGGCTTTAGTGAGCCATAATTCTGCTTGATTTCGTAAATGTGCATTCGCATTAATGGCTTCTTGATAGCTTTCAAAATTAGCTAAACTGTTAAAGCGATTGGTTTCATGGTTGAAATCTGTACAAAATTTCGTTTTTATTAAATCAATATACGCTTCATTATCTGGCAATCGGTGGGTCACCAGCCAATTATAATCAGTATATATGCCACTTTTATGTTCAATAGTTATGTCAAAATAACTGAAATCAATTGGCAAATTAAAATTTTTCAATAAGTTTTTGACTTTGTCATTAAAAAGCAAACCTTGACTGGAGCCAGTAGCAAAAGGCATAAAATCGGTCACTTTAAATTTAGCTTTAGCCTTCAATTTAAAGGTATCTGGATGCATTCTATCATATTCAATATCAGGATATGAGGCAATATGATTTAAAAAACGGGCAAGATAGCCCCAGTTTTTAAACTGAAAGTTTTCATTAGAATTAAAATTAACGGTGAAGAATTTCATAAAAATTATTAAAATGTAAAAGGCATCAATAGTCTAATGCCTAAAAGTTTATAATATTAATTACCTATATAAGTGCGAGCTGGAAAAGTCGCAGTAAAATAGACATTAATGTTTTTATTTTGACTAACCATAGCATTTAAGTGAGTTCTTAAATGCGGTATTAATTTACATTGGATCCAAGTGTTAGCAACTTGACACTCGCCTATGTTAATAAATGACGTGTTTAGCGTATTATTGAGGAGCCAAGCATCCAATTGAAAACGGACATAATTACTAAACTGGGGATGACTGCCGTTGTGTAATGTATTAGGGATATTGGTACCATTATACGTGTTATTTGGATGAAAACCTGCATAAGCTGCCGCTTTAACCGTATTTTGTAATAAACTGGCA
>JAYUQN010001004.1:0-2588 GCA_043756725.1 Saprospiraceae bacterium | reverse complement strand
TTAGGTAAACCTGCGGGCATCGGTGGGATACCCCTCAGTATAAACTCGCCTAATTTGCGGTTGTGTTGCACGACATCTCTTTCACCTTGAAAAACAGCTACTTTTAGGTTTTTTTGACCATCCACAGAGGTTGTGTATTGACGGGCGGCTTTGGTGGGTATTTTAGAATTGCGGGGTATAATGACATCCATCAAATTGCCTATTGTTTCTATACCAAGCGACAAAGGCGTAATGTCTATCAATAAAATATCTTTTTGATTGCCTGCCAAAACATCCGCTTGTATGGCAGCTCCTAAAGCCACAACTTCGTCAGGATTCAAACTGTCGTGTACTTTTTTATTGAAAAATTGTGAAACACTGCTTTTCACCAAAGGCACACGCGTGGAACCACCGACCATGACGACTTCTTGAATATCCGCTATTGTCAAATGAGCATCGGCTAAAGCTTTTTTACAGCACTCAATGGTTTTAGCAACGAGGGGCTGGATGAGCTTTTCAAAGGTCTCTTGATTTAAATTAAGTTTTAGGTTTTCAATATTTTTAAAGCCTTCAAAACCTTCAATTTCAGCATGAAAAAAGGACTCACTTGAAAGCATTTTTTTCGCTTTTTCAGCTGCCAAACGAATGGCTTGCCCAAACGCTTTATCGTTGATAATCAAGGTTTTATCAATATTATTTTCACTCACCCAATGGTCAATAATGGCTCTATCAAAATCATCACCACCGAGGAAAGTATCGCCATTTGTGGAAAGCACTTCAAAAATACCGTCTTGAATTTGGAGTATAGAAATATCGAATGTGCCACCGCCCAAGTCATAAACGGCTATGGTTTCAGTCTCTTTCTCCGTAGTAGTCCCTTCGGATTTATCCAAACCATAAGCGAGCGCAGCGGCTGTCGGTTCATTGACAATGCGTAGGACATCCAGCCCTGCCAATTTACCCGCATCGCGTGTAGCTTGGCGTTGTGAGTCATTGAAATAAGCGGGGACGGTGATAACGGCTTTCGTGACCGTTTTTCCTAAATTGTGTTCAACCCGTTGTTTCAGTTCTTTCAAAATGAAACTCGAAAGTTCAATGGGTGAATAAAAAGTGTCATTTACTTTGATTTTCACCAAACTGTCTTCATCGGGTGCATCAATTATTTTGTAGCCAAAGTAGTTTTCAAAACCTTGAACGTCTTTATAGCTTTTACCCATCAAGCGTTTGACGGAGTAAATGGTGTTTTTAGGGTCCGTTATTAGCTTGTCTTTAGCATTAGTACCGACCAAAATACCCCCCTCCCGATTGTTTCGGGATGTACCATCAGTATTAAAGTGTAAAATGGAGGGTACAAGTGTATTTTTACCATTTTCACCCGCTACACACACAGGCGAACCGTCTTTAATATAAGCGACAAGAGAGTTGGTTGTGCCTAAATCTATACCGACGACGACATCTTTATCGGCATCAACGGAGCCTGTTTTTAAATTTATTGAAATTAAAGCCATAATTGCGATTTTGTGATTTTGGGTTTAAGATTTTAGATTTCTATTAACTGGAAACCCGAAACGGAGAAGCCAAAACCCGATTTTAGCTGCGAAGATAAACAGAATAGGATTATAGATTTGACAACTTTTAAAAAGTTGTCAAATCTCTTAAAATAACAAAGCCTTTACTCTTTAAAAGTAAAGGCTTTGACGCAATTTAGTATGAAAAATCTCTCTAAGAGTTATGAAAAAACACGAATATGTGGGCGACTAATTAACCCCGTCTTTTAATCAAAACACCTGCCGCGTCGAAGTGGAAGTGTTTGTTATCACTCAAACGCACACCATATTGTATAGTACCATTAGGTTTAGTGATTTTGATAACATGCGTTATTTTAGTGATGTCTGTATTAGCTGCCAAATATGTTTTGGCTGCTGCGGGCAAATCGACATAAGCGATGGCTACGAAAGCATGGTTGTGCGTTGCAGGCGTAACAAGCTTACCGTTAGCGTCAAAATGTAAGTGCTTGTGATTTTTCAAATGCACAATGTAGCGAACCGTATTCGCACTGTCTTTCAAAGTAACTTTGAAAATTTTTCTTACACTGTCTGTCAAATTGTTAGTAGTCAAATAGGCTTTAGCGGATGCTGGCAATTGTGAAACAGAGATAGAGTCGCCTCTTGAGCCGCCCGGATGTTCATGCTTTCCATGACCTCTTGGACCGAAACCATGACGACCACGATTAGCGAGCGTGTCTCCACCGCCACCCGCACCTTGTGCGACGATTTCATCAGCGGCTAAAGTGATTTGGTCTGCCGCTACATCCGTTAACGTTGGCGTTACATCTTCTGTTTTAGTACAGGCAAAAGCGAGCAATAAGCTCATAAATAATGAGACTTTCAATAAGTTCTTCATGCGATAAAATTTTTAAATTGAAACGGTTAATAAAATTTTTTTGTATGCTTAAAAATTCAAGCTGTAAATGATTGGGTCAATAGGCTTTTTTGATTGTTTTGTAATGATTGAAAAGTTAAAAACCTTCACCTTCGAAAAGGCGACGCCAGCTGACGCAGCATTTGTGTGTGCGCGTCAGACTCAAAACGCGCCACCTTGAAATTAGA
>JAYUQN010001003.1:0-6820 GCA_043756725.1 Saprospiraceae bacterium | reverse complement strand
AATTGCCGATATGGACATTGGTAGTCACCAATATTTGACCATAATAGGAAGGGTCGGTGAAAATTTCTTGGTAGCCCGTCATACCTGTATTAAAACAGATTTCGCCTGTCGTTGTACCAATTTTTCCAGCTGCTTTGCCGTACCAAACAGTGCCGTCTTGAAGCATCAGCACTGCCGCTTTGTTTTGCAATTCACTCATTTTTTATCCAATTAACCTTTTGTTCAATTGGGGGGCAAAGTTAGGGTATAGATGGGAATTTTTTATTTATTTATAAAAAATCATAGCATCATTTTTGATTTTATTACTGAGGGGGTAAAAAAATCTTTCAACAAAATTTTATGAAGAACGTATAACCCCAACGTTTAAAAGTAAGAATAAAATGGCACCTAAAAAATGAAAACAATGTATAAAATCTCTATTACTACGGCGTTGTATTGCTTGCTGATTTCAACAAGTATATTTGCCCAAACACCTAAAGAGAATCTTGAAAAAGGTGTTGAAATTTACAATGCTTTACGAGAATATAGCAGAACTCTCACAGCACAGACTATCTCTGCTGAAAGTATTAAAGATATTAAAAACCGTGTTGAGCGCGGTACAATGTTTTTAGACAAAGTGGTGAAAGAAGGCAATGCCGACCAAATTAGGGTTGCCCGTTATTTCAAGAACAATTTTCAATACGAATTGGGTTTTATGTACGGCATGAAAGGGGATAGCAAAGCCAGTTTTGAGGTTTATAAAGCTATTGAAAACAGTATTTCAGCTTATAAATCAAGTGATTTCCCTTTGACTTACGAGTATTTTAGTAAAATTTTTAAAATCACTTGGGAAAATTTTGGCGTCACCCAAGCAGAATATTTTACAGGCATGGGGGAAGTGAGCTATAATTTAGGGAAGTATGAAGATGCTTATACTATGACTAAAAACGCATTGGCACATAAAAATATGACAAACTGGTTGAAATATATCAGCGTTAATAAAATATTGGATATCCGCAGTAAGAAGAAAACGCTTATATCTGATGAAGAATTTCAAGAGTTTACACTGAAAAGCATGAAAACTTTTACAGAATTAAGCAATGATGATAAGAAAATTATAGCCGATAATAAATACCCAAATTGGGAACGGGGCTACAAAATTTTCAACAGTTTGATTGATGAAAATGCCAATACACAAAGTTTGGGTACTAAAATTGGTGAAGCGGCGCAAATACTGAGGGGGGTAAATGAGCTGGAGAAAGCGGCTAAATTTTTCACTTTTGCCTTAAGAAACAATTGGGGAACGACTATTTTAATGAAAAACGAGGTGCTTCCGACAGCCAGAGCGGCTAATGACAAAACATTGGGAATAGACGTGTTAGGGCGTTTGGTTTTAGCCATGAGCGCAACGGATTGTGAAAGCTTAGAGACTTATGCTAATGACTATAACCAATTTGGTGATGCAGCAAAAGCAGCTGATTTGAAAAAAAAGGTGGAAACCTGTCGAAGAAAAAAAGAAGAAGAAGCAAAACGTATTGCCGAAGAAAGACGAAAGGAAGAAGAACGTATGGCTAAAATAAGACGCAAAGCCGCAAGAGAAAGCCATTTTTTCGTAGGAGTCAATGTTTTCCCTTTGTTTTCAAAACCTGCTGATTTGGGTGGGGTTATTAATTTTGGTGCTAAAAAAACGATGTTTGAAGTATCATTTTTGAACGTCACTAAAAAGAAGGAGAACTATTTCGACCTTCAATTAAGAGAAATTAAAGATGTGGCAGAACATAAATGGGATGGATTTTTCACACATTTGGCTTTCAAATTTTCAGGAAAAGGAGCCAGCCGCGATATGAAACCGTATTCTGGGTTTTTGTTTGGTTATGCGCAGCGCACTTTCGAGCCTTTCAACACCAATGTGACCAATACGGTTGATAAAAAGACGGTGAGTAAAACCTTTAATCCGACCAATAAACAATATATCGGTATGGTGAATATGGGTGTATTGATTCTGAAAAACTTAGGCGTTGATGTATATGTGGGCGCAGGTGCTGCCTACAATCAATTTAACGGCGGCAACAGCGAAGTCTGGAACAAAGAAACTTTTACGATAGAGGATAAAATGGTGGCTAATCGCAAACCGACGTATTTCAATTTTATGATGCGTTTGGGTATGTCGGTTGGGTTTGGAAAGTAGGTAATTAAATTGTTAATAAAAAGAAAACAGAGTGTTTTGTTGAAATAATGCAAATTATCAATCGTTAAAATAGGGTAACCGATTTTTTAAAAATTAACCGATATGAAGCCCTATCTTCTCTTATTGAGTCTCGTTTTTTTGTCCTTTAATGCCTGTAAATTTTGAATGCGTTGGGCGTTAAAAAAAAAAAGTTCATCGGCTATTTTTAGATAGCCGATGACTTTTAGTATAGAATGTATGAAAAAAGACTAATCTATTTCTTTCTTTTCATCTTTTTTACCCGATGAATACAACTCTTTCTCTCCAACTTTTTGGATTTTCATGCCGCTTTTCAATTTGCGTGAAACGGCATTATAAGGAGCAGCTACCACTTCTTCATCTCCTTTCAACCCCTCAGTAATTTGGATATACTGATTGTTTTGGATGCCCGTTTTTATGGTAAGCATTTTCACCGTATCGCCTACAACGACAAAAACAACTTCTTTAATCGGCTCATTGCCTATTTTTTTTGTTGTTTGGCTTACCGTTTTAGCTTCTTCTGCTTTGGCTTTTTTCAAATCTGCTGATTCATCGCGTGTTGTAACGGCGCCAATAGGAACGCTGACAACGTCTTTCACTTCGTTGGTGTGGATGTCAATTGAAGCAGACATGCCTGGTCGGAATGGAGGTCGTCCGCCTCTCATCAAGTCTGCATAAGAGGCAGGGTCAATACGCACTTTTATGACGAAATTGGTTACTTGGTCGGTTGTTAAATTGACTTGCCCCGTAGCGGTGAAAGCGTTGGTGGCTGTATTGGCTATTTCAGAAACACGTCCTTTAAATTTACGATTGGGGAAAGCATCTACTTCAATATCTACTTCATTGCCGACGGTTACGCGCAATATATCATTTTCACTCACATCTACTTGCACTTCCATTGCATCCAAATTCGCTAAACGCATGATTTCAGTACCTGACATTTGAGCTGTACCGACTACACGCTCGCCTTTTTCAATACTTCTTTTGGTCACCACGCCCGAAACAGGGGAATAAATAGAGGTTTTATTCAAACTCGTTTGTAGTTCTTTCAAAGAAGCTTCTGCACTTTTTAAGTTGAACTGCGCAGCTTCCGCACTTTTTTGAGAAGAAGAAATATCGGAAAGGGAAGCTTGTATTTGGGCTTCAACGGCTCTAATATTGGCTTCTTGTTGGCGCAAGAGAGCTTGTGAGCTTTCAAAATCGGCATCTGATAAGACACCGTCGCGGCGCAACTGTTCATTCCGCTTATAGGTTTGTTGGGTTTGCGTCAACTGTGCTGCTACTTGCTCTTTTTGGGCAATGAGTTGCAGTTGCCTTGCCCTTACACTTTCAATATTCGATAAAGCATTAGAATATTGCGCTTTTGATGAATTGACACCCGCCTCGCCGCGTGTTACTTGGCTTTTATAAATTTCAGCATTGACCCGCGCCAAAAGCTGACCTGCGCGAACAGAATCGCCTTCTTTGACATACAGTTCGATGATTTCACCCGAGACGTCGGAGCTGATTTTTACCTCTTTTTCAGGAAAAATACGCCCACTGGCTGAAACGGTTTCTAAAATTGTCCGTTTTTGCACTTTTTCTGCATACACTTTTTCACCTACTTTTTTGTTTTTATTCATGAAATAGGCAGCCACAATCAATAGGAGAATGGCACTCGCCAGAATCCATATCAATTTATTACTTTTCTTCTTATTCACCTGAGCCATAACGCTTTTATTTTTAATGTTTGTAAAATGCTTTATTTTAATGACAATTTCTTACCTTCATAAAACTCCACTATTTTCAAACGGAAAAGGTAATCGTATTTGGCAACGGTCAAATCGCCTTGTGCGGTATCCATATTGTTTTTTGCGATAGTCAATTCAAAACTATTGGCGTTGCCAATTTGGATGCGTTTATCAACAGCATCATAAGCCGCTTTTTGCGCATCGTAGCTTTTTTGAGCCGCTTGAAATTGCTTTCTTGCTGCTTTTGCACTGGCAATAGCGTTTTGAACATCTGATTTTAAAGTCTGTTTTTCTCTATCCAACGTAAGCATTTGGCTTTCAACGTTCAATTTTTGACGCTGCACACCAATCTGATTTCTAAACCCTTCAAATATGGGGATAGAAAGGTTGATACCGATGCCTTGACCAAAATTGTCTCCTAATTGCGAGCCATAAGATTTTCGAGGAGAGTCTTTGATATCAGTCTCAGAAGATGTGATGGTTGCAGGGAGACCGTTTATTTTTACAGTTTGAGAAAATTCTTTGGTTACCAAAGTCCCTTTTGTAAAATCTCTTATGGTGCTTGAATAGTTGGAGTTGATACCTCCGCTTATGCTCAGGCTTGGTAAAAGGTTGGCTTCTGCTATTTTCACGCCTATTTCTGCGCTTTTGATGCGGTGTTCTGCTGCTTTAATTTGAGGCTGTGTGCCCAAAGCTTGATTGTAAACGGCTCTGAACATAAATCCATCGGGATTGGCATCTGAAGGTAGTACGATAGAAGGTTTTTCAATGCGAAAAGGTGTTTCGGGTGACAATTCAAGCAAGTTTTTAAGATTTAGAATCCCAATTTCAACATTGTTGGAAGCTGAAACGATGGCTTGTTCGTCGCGGGCTACTTGTGCTATGAGGTCGTAGCGAGCTGTCGGAGCCAATTGTCCCGCCTTAATTTGTTTTTCGGTACGGTCCAATTGGCTTTGTGCAGTTAATAAGCGTTTACGGGCATTTTCCAACTGTTCGTCGTAGAGCAATATTTGCAAATAGGCTTGTGCCACTTGCAGCCCGATGCTTGAAGCAGCTTGCTCGAGGTCGGCTTGTGCGGCTTGAACATCAACAGCCCCTTGCTTAATTTGGTTGTTGATACGTCCGCCGTTGTAAAGCGTTGCTCTGGCATTTAAACCCCAACTGTTATAATTTGTGGCTGAATTTTCAAATGAATAAGTGGATGGGTTGACGCTGCGCCCAAAGTTGAAACCCAGATTTGATGATGCAGATACTGAGGGGTATCGCTCATACTCATTTTGCTTTTGCGTGAGTTTTGCATTTTTTATCTGAATTTGGCTTTGCTTCACAAGGCGGCTGTTTTCTTGCGCTTGTGTTACACAACGTTCGAGCGACCATGAATCTTGCGCCCATAAAAAGACACTATTTAACAGTAAGCAGATGGTTATGAATTTTTTAAACATAATTATTATTTTTAAAATGAAACATATTCTGTAAAATGAGAATGTTTCAAAATCTATACCCAAGTTAGGTAGGTTGGTTATTTTCTTATAGAATCCCTTCGGATAATCAATGATTCCACAATTTTAACCTAACATAGCCTAAATCATAAATTTATTTATATAAAGTAAGCATTTTGATAGATGAATGGAAAAATAATAACGGATGAATGTATAATTAGTATTTTATTTGTATCAAAAATTTAGTTTTCATCCAAAGTCTATTCTCGAAATAGTTTTTTTTACCTTTGCTCTTTTTCAAAGGAACTTATAATTTTCAATAAGAAAAATGCACCATTTCACTTCTATTCACGATGTGGATAACCCTTTGGCTTTATTGGCAGATGCCAAAGCCTGTAAAGCCAATCCGCACAAATTTTCAAAGATTGGTAAAAATAAAACACTCGGCATGCTGTTTTATAATGCTTCGTTGCGCACCCGTATGAGCACTGAAAAAGCGGCTATCCTGCTTGGAATGTCGGTTATTTCACTCAATGTTGGCGATTCGTGGAATATGGAATTTGAAGACGGTGTGGTCATGAATACGGATAAAGCCGAACATATTCGCGAAGGAGCAGCCGTGATGAGCCAATATTGCGATATTCTCGGTGTGCGCGCTTTTCCGACGCTTGTGGATAGAGAAAGGGATTATAAAGACTATGTGATTTCAAAATTTAAGCAATTTTCACACGTGCCTATTGTAAGCCTTGAAGGGGCAATTGTGCATCCTTTGCAATCTTTGACGGATTGGCTGACCATAGAGCAGTATAAAACTAAACCCCGTCCGAAGGTCGTTTTGTCTTGGGCGCCGCACCCAAAAGCCTTACCACAAGCTGTGCCCAATTCGTTTGTGGAGTGGATGAAACAAACGGATTATGATTTTGTCGTTACCCATCCTAAAGGGTATGAGTTGGAAGCGTCTTTTACTGAGGGGTGTAAAATTGAATATGACCAAGACAAGGCTTTCAAAGATGCCGATTTCATCTATGCAAAAAACTGGTCGAGTTATCACGATTATGGTAAAATATTGAGTATGGACAGTAGCTGGACTATTTCAAAAGAAAAAATGGCTTTGACCAATAATGCTAAATTTATGCACTGTTTACCTGTTCGCCGCAATCAAGTAGTGATGGACGAAGTCATTGATTCGCCTAATTCCATCGTGATTGAGCAGGCTAAAAATCGAACTTTTGCAGCAATGGCTGCCTTAAAATATCTTTTAGACAAATGAAAGAAACCTTAGTTGTAATAAAAATAGGCGGCAATGTGGTTGACAATCCCACTGTCTTAAGCCAAGTTTTAGATGATTTTGCAGCGATTGAAATGCCTAAAATATTGGTGCATGGGGGTGGTAAAATAGCCGATGTGCTGTTGAAAAAACTCAATATTGAACCTAAAAAAATAGAAGGCAGACGCATTACGGATGA
>JAYUQN010001002.1:0-2588 GCA_043756725.1 Saprospiraceae bacterium | reverse complement strand
TAGAAAACGAATTGTTATATGTGAACGAATTGTATAATCTTTCCCTCAATGCCGATATGGTGGTGCTGTCTGCTTGTGAAACGGGTATTGGACAATTGCAACGGGGCGAAGGCATTGTCAGCCTTGCCCGTGCCTTCTCTTATGCAGGAGCTAAAAGCATTGTCACAACCTTATGGCAAGTAGATGATGAAAAGACCAAAAGGCTAATGATTGATTTCTATAAGCACTTGCACAAAGGCTTGCCCAAAGACGAGGCTTTGTGGCAAGCCAAGCGGGATTTTATTAAAAAAACTGAAAGTGACCCGTATTTTTGGGCAGGGTTTATTGGGATTGGGGATATGAAAGGTATTAAAAATTGAAATTCAAACTCTTTTTATATTAACAATTAAAATCTATCAACAATGGAATTAGATGACATTTTTATTTCAATTAGCCTAATCGGAATAATAGTAGGCTTATTTTATCGCAAACAGAAATGGGGTAATTATCTTCTTAAAGGTAGTTTACTGCTGTTACTTATCACGCTTATCGCCTTTTTCCCTGACATTAAAAAAGGTGTTACAGACGGGTGGAACGCAGGACAAAATGACAAAAAATAATGGAATTATCGGCTATAAGATTCAGACTATTAAAATCGTCTGAATCTTATAAGCCTAATTCCGTAATTAAAAAAACGTTTCCTAAATAACTTAAAATATCGCTTTTTCAAAGTTGTAGATAGGCTAAAAATCTTGATCCAAATTATAAGGCACTAAATAGGTTTTTATCAAAATGCCCTCTACAAGTTCAGGTGCTTCAGTAAGCTGTGCATTCGTAATTTCAGATTCTACAAAAACAAGATAGATGCCCGAATCTAAACTGAGGCTTTTAACATACTGTGCCAGTTGTTTTTTCCCCCTTTTAAATTTAACAATATCGCTATATATTTTTGCCTCAACCACAAACTCTTCGTGATTCACATTAATCAATAAATCCGTCCGTCCGACACCTGTTTGGGCTTCAATATAGGTTTTACCGTCCACCATATCTAAAAAGGCGGTCAAATAGGTTTCAAAACTATAGACTAAGGTGGCTTCTTTCAGCGTCATGTAGCGTCCATGTTTATTTTTTTCTCTAAAATAACGAAACTTACGGCGCAAAGCATATTTTTTATAACTGTCAATCACCTTATCTATATTCAATGAACCGCTGACTTCAAAATAATCTTCTACGTTAATGGTACTACCAATGCGTTCTCCTTCACCATTCATGTAGGGATAAAAAGCCATATAAAGGCATTTTTGATACAAGGGCACTCGAAAACACACATAACCGTTTTCATCTTTGGCGATAACACCATTGACAAACAAGACTTTGATTTCTTCTCGATGGATTTGAAAACGGATTTTAACGTCTTTAAATAAAAGCATTTCGACAAATTCGCGGTAATCTTCTGCTTTATTGATGATATTACTGATGTTTTTATCAATGGCTTCTGTCAAAAACCAATCTTCCACTTTTAAATAATCCGCATATTCAATAACAGGTTTTGCGGGATAATCTGCCACCAATTGATAAGCAAAAGCATTAACCAATCCTGGTTGATTGGCTGTGATATAGGATATTTTTTTGACAACGGCGGCGGCAAATAGTTGTCCCGTTTCGCGTTCATGTTGATTGAGAAGTTCTGCAGTTTCTTCATTCGTAAAATAAGGAATGTTCAAATTATCAGCAATATTAAAGGGACTCGCATTGTCTTTGACAACGCCCAAAATATTACTCACGCCCACTAAAATAACGGATTTTAAACAATGGGTTTGTCGAGAATGATAGGCTTTGCGAATAGCATGAAGCACACTATTAAAAAATAAAGGATTGATGCCTTCCACTTCATCTATAATAAGCACACATTTTTCGTTGTCTATATTTTCTATTTGTTCAAAAACGCTATTGAGCGTTTCTGTTTTAAAAGCAATCCCCCATTGTTTCGTCAACGTATTTGTTAAGGAAATAAGAAAATCTTCTTGACTTGCCTCTTTAAAACTTTCAAAATTGACATAGCATACCTTATAGCCTTCTTGGCGTAGGACTTGACCCAGCAAGTAAAAATAAGTGCTTTTGCCTGTTTGTCGAGGTGCCCAAATCGTGAAATACCGATTGGTATAGACCAATTCTTTCCCTTTCGCTATCCAGTCAAGGCGCGGTAAAGTATAATGTTCTTCTGGAATATTGGGACCCGACGTATTAAACTTACGCATTTTTTCAATTATTTAGTCCACAAAAGTACACTATTTTAGTTAAACAGCAACCGTTTTACCCATACAAAAAGGGCATAGACAAGGGCAGTGTTTGTCTATACCCTCATTCTTAATTTTTTAAAATACTGATTTATCCCGAAGTATTTCGGGAGGGGGTCATTGCAAACCCACCAAAACCAAAACATACCCTTCGCCTTTCTCCAAAGAAGTCAAAGCCTTGCCTATGACAGAACCGTAAGCCTTGTGGCGATTTGTAGATTTCATGGCATAACCTGCTTTATCGGAACTGGTGATAAAATCACCTGCTTTGATAGCCCCATTTTGACTTGTGGCTTTCACATAAACCCGTCC
>JAYUQN010001001.1:0-2589 GCA_043756725.1 Saprospiraceae bacterium | reverse complement strand
TTGATAGACCATTTGAAAACCGACCTTGCAGAGACGAATAGGGAAATAATACGAGAATTTTTCACCACTTTGAAAAGCCTTGACAAGTATATACATTTTGCATTTATAACGGGTATTTCAAAATTCAGTCAAGTATCTCTTTTTTCAAGTGCTAATAACTTAACAGATATTACTTTAGACCCTGCGTATTCTGCTTTGTGTGGCTATACTCAAAGTGAACTGGAAGCCTATTTTGCAGATAGAATACCGCTTTTGGGACAACATTTGGATGAAACACCACAAAAGATTTTAGAAGATATGAGAGGATGGTATAATGGCTATTCGTGGAATGGAGAAGCCGTTTATAATCCTTTCTCTATTCTAAAACTTTTTCAGATGCAACAATTCGGCAATTATTGGTTTGAAACAGGCTCGCCTCGTTTTTTGATAAAAGAGTTATTTTCTAATTTAAAATATGATTTTAAAGATACGACTGCTACTTTCAATTTGCTCGCAACGGGTTTTGATATTAACCATATAGAACCCGCAGTTTTAATGTTTCAATCAGGTTATTTGACTATAAAAGGTTATGATAAAACCACAAAAGAATACACGTTAGATTTTCCGAATCAAGAAGTAAAAGAAAGTTTGCAAGAATATTTATTGCAAGCCTTTAGTTTTAAAGACCTTTCTGTTATTCAAAGTATTGCGCGTAAAATATATAAATCGTTGATAGACAATGATATAGATAAATTTATTTCACTAACAAACAGTTTGTTCAGCCAAATCCCTGAGCCTATTTTTATAGCCCAATACGAAGCCTATTATCAGTCAATTCTCTATCTCGTTTTTTCGCTCATGGGTATTGAAACCCAAGCGGAAAGTCCGACAAATAGAGGACGTATAGATACGGTTGTGCCTACACCAAACCGCATTTTTATTATAGAATATAAAATTGGAAAAGGAGCAGATGTAGCGTTGAAGCAAATTCAAGATAAGAAATATTATCAAAAGTATGAGCACCAAGACAAGGAAATTGTGCTTTTAGGTTTGTCTTTAGGTGAAAAAGAACGAGGCATAACTGAAAAACAGATAAAAATTATAAAGAAATAATATATTGTTATGAAAAAATCCGACATCCACCAAGCACCCTGCTATTTTGATACTTACATCAATTTAGTAGCCGACATTGAACTCAATGACGCTTTAAAACAAAACATTACCGAACTCGATAAGCTCGATTTTGATGCTTTAAACGAACGGGCTGATTATGCTTACGCCGAAGGCAAATGGACAGTGAAAGACGTTTTTCAACACATGATTGATACAGAACGCATCATGACATACCGTGCACTTCGTTTTTCACGCAACGATAAAACGCAACTCCCTGGCTTCGATGAAAATTCTTATGCGCAACATGTGAGTACAAAAAAACGCAGTTTGAAGAGTCTTATCAATGAATATAAATGGGTTCATCGCTCGACTATCGCTTTTTTTAAGCCTTTAGATAAAAAGGCTTTGAAACGAACAGGCATTATGTTCAATTCTGAAATGTCCGTTTTGTCCATAGGTTTTGTTATAGCAGGGCATCAAAAGCACCATTTGAAAGTGATTGCTGAACGCTATATGTAGTTGCGAATTTATTCGCCACAGATTAATTTTTAAACCCATTGCGCATAAATACGCAACGACAATATGAAAGAAAAAACACGCATCACCCCCAGTCGTTATCCCAAACGGTTTGATAACGACCCCTCAGTAGTAAACGCTATTTTGGACGAAGCCTTAGTATGTCATGTCGGTTTCACCCTTGATAATCAACCTTTTATATTACCCACAGGCTTTTGCAGAGTAGATAAAACACTGTATTTACATGGCTCTGTAGGCAGTCATTTTTTCAGAGAAATGGCGAAAGGGATACCTGTTTGCATTACGGTGACGCATGTAGATGCGCTGGTCTTGGCACGCTCTGTTTTTAACCATTCGGTTAATTATCGCTCCGTTGTGGCTTTTGGTAAAACACGATTGGTTGAAAAGGAGGATGAAAAATGGCTTGCGGCTATGCGTTTCACCGAACACATGATCCCAGGTCGTTGGGAGGATGCACGACAGCCGACACCTAAAGAGATGCAAAAAACGATGTTTATTGCCGTTGAAATCCAAGACGTTTCAGCCAAATTGAGGACGGAGGGCGTAGGCGATGATGATGAAGATATGGATTTATCCGTTTGGGCGGGTTTAATCCCTTTGAAAATGACCCCTCAGTATCCAGCACAAGATGAAGTACAGAATAAAGCTATCCCACTGCCTGATTACGTTAAAAACTATAAAAGATAGCCGCGCCTCGGGTGCTTTTTTATCAAAAAACAAAAAACAGTTTTTAATAAAATTTGAAAACAACTGCATTTTCTATGTTGTTGTTTTAAATATTGTTACATTATTTGTTATTATTGTAGAGCCTCATAACTTGTTGATTATCAAATAGTTACAAAGTGTTGGTATAACACTTTTCACGGATAAATATAACAGATTTTACGGAGACCTATAACACTTTTCACGGACAAGTATAACACATATCACGGAGACCTATAACACTTTTCACGGAACCCC
>JAYUQN010001000.1:0-2591 GCA_043756725.1 Saprospiraceae bacterium | reverse complement strand
TACTCGTCTTCCGTTCTCAACCTTTGGGCATTATCTACAATCCGCAACGATTCAAACAACTCTTCCAAATCCCCTTCCATCACTTTATCCAAATTGAAATTTTTCATATCGCCTTCCAAACGATGGTCTGTTACCCTATTTTGAGGATAATTATACGTCCTAATTTTATCCGAACGGTCGCCTGTGCCAACCAAAGAGCGACGTGTAGCCGTTTGCTCACTTTCATGGGCTTGCTTTTGGGCTTCATAAATGCGTTGGTACAAACGTTGCATCGCTATTTCACGGTTCTGAATCTGTGAACGCCCTTCTTGACATTCAGACACAACACCCGTAGGTAAATGCGTAATGCGCACAGCCGATTCGGTTTTGTTGACGTGCTGACCCCCTGCGCCACTTGACCGAAAGACATCAATCCGCAAATCATCTTTCTTGATATGAACGTCTTCCATCTCCAAAACGGGCATTACTACGACTGTTGCGGCAGAGGTATGCACCCGACCTTTCGATTCTGTTTCAGGAATGCGTTGCACCCGATGTGCGCCAGATTCAAATTTCAATTTGCCATAAATATCTTCACCCGACACTTCGAGCACCAATTTTGAATAACCGCCTATAGAGCCTTCTGTTATTTCTAAGGCTTCGGTTTTCCAACCTTGTTTATCAAAAAAGCGTTGATACATACGAGATAAATCGCCCGCAAAAAGGCTCGCTTCATCGCCACCTGTACCCGAACGAATTTCAAAATAGACATCTTTAGAATCATCAGGGTCTTTTGGAATCAAAAGCGTTCGGATGTCTTCTTCCAATTGAGTTCGTTGGGGTTCCAACGAATATAACTCTTCTTTAGCCATTTCACGCAAATCACCATCATTCAACATTTCTTGGGCTTGGTCTATATCGTCCATTACTTTTTTATACCGATGATATATTTCTACGATGGGTTGAATACCTTTATAATCCTTATTTATTTTTTTAAACTTATTTGTGTCCGCAATGACTGAGGGGTCTGAAAGTTGCTCTTCCAAATGAACATAGCGGTCACTTATGGCTTTTAATTTTTCTAACATTTTTATTGTGAGATTTGAGAATTAAATATGAGGATTTTATTTAAACACAAAGAGACAAAGATTCACAAAGTTAGATGTTGACAGAGTTAATGACATACGTATTAAATAATCTGTCAACATTTAACTTTGTGAATCTTTGTCTCTTTGTGTTTAAAAAAATTTCTTAAATAGGAAATCTGTTTCAGTATTGAAAAATACTGCTCCATAGGAGTTCCTACGGAAAGGGGGTAGCTTAGAGTCGCTACATGAAAAATCGGGAGAGTTGAAAAATCATAATTGATATTTTATTTTAAAGCGGTACAAAATTAATAGATTTTTTTATTAAAAGTCATTTTTTTTAAGCTGTAAAGAACCGAATATCTCATTGCATTGTTGTATCTTTAGTTTGAGAAAACCGTTTTAGAGATTTCACCCTTACGATGTCACTGAAAATACGGTGAAAAAATATTTTATAAAACATTGATTGATAAGTCATTACATGAAAAAAGACAAAAAAAAAGAAACCAAATTAACCGCTAAAGAACTTCAAGGTGCGATACTAAAACTCTTTAAAGCTAATCCCGATAAACGTTATTCGACTCGCCACATTATTGAAAAGCTTAAAATTGGTAATAATAGAGATTCCGTTCAGCATGCCCTTGACCAGCTTGAAACCTCAGGCCAGTTAAAAAATGTCGCTAAAAAAGCGACGGATAAGGCAACTGTAAAAACAGAAATCGGCAAACCTATTTTTCAAAATCAGCAACCCGATGTGCCTATTTCTCGCTTAAATGATAGGGCGGCGCAGATGTTCAGAGGTAAAGTTGTATCTTCAACAGGGACGCACGAAGGCGTTGTGGATGTCACCAGAAGTGGTGCTGCTTATATCGTTTGCGAAGGTTTAGACGATGATATATATGTGCATGGAAAATTCCTCAACGGTGCTCTGCATGGCGATAGAGTGCAAGTAAAAGTTTTTGCAACCAACCGCCGCAAACCCGAAGGCGAAGTGATAAACGTTTTGAAACGGGCAACCGACCATTTCATCGGTATTTTCAAAAACTATCGAAAATATGGTTTGGTATTCCCAGACCGTGACGGTATGCCTGAAATTTATGTTGAAATGGAGGATATTAAAGATGCACAGGATGGTGAAAAAGTCACTGTGCGTGTAACCAAATGGTTGAGTAGAGCAAATAAACGCTTTATTGGGGTTATTACGGCTGTTCTCGGAAAGCCGGGTACGAGTGATATTGAAATGAAATCTATCCTCATAAACAGTGGTTTCAACATCGAATTTCCAGAAGAGGTTTTGGCTGAAACAGCTAAAATAAAAGATGATGTGGCGTCAGAAGTGCCTCATCGCCGTGATTTTAGAGATGTTTCAACGCTTACAATTGACCCGCATGATGCCAAAGATTTTGACGATGCGTTGTCATTTCAAGTTTTAGACAATGGCAATATCGAAGTAGGGGTGCATATTGCAGACGTTACACATTATATTTCACCCAATACAGCTTTGGATAAAGAAGCCTATTTGCGCTC
>JAYUQN010000999.1:0-2594 GCA_043756725.1 Saprospiraceae bacterium | reverse complement strand
AATACCAAACTTCGCCTTCAAATCTTTCATTTTTAAATCACGATAAGCCATTTTTAAAAGATTTAATTGTGATTTGTAAAAAGTATTTAAACATTATTGGGATTCAAAGGTCCCTCACCCAATTGATATTTATGCCCATCAGGTTGAATCGCCACTTGATGATTCGCCCGTGCTAAAGCCATGCGCGTATCAAACTGAATCAGTTTCATCCCATCCACACCATCTTCATAGTGATTGGCTGAAATCACTGAATGACGATTGATTTTTGTCGGTCCTTCAATCACCCAATCTGTCATGTCTTTTCGGTGAAAACGGCAATCGTTGCAAATCCAATCCGTTTTGCCATCTGTATTCGTGACAACTTCACCATATTCATCTTTGCGTGCCGTAACTCGTAAAACCTCATCACCTTTAAACCATAGACGGACTTTACCCGCACATTTTGGACAATCTCGATGCGCATCAACAGGCTTCGTGTACCATACCCGATTCTTGAAACGAAACGTTTTATCTGTCAAAGCACCCACAGGGCAGACATCAATGACGTTGCCCGAAAAATCGTTTTCAATAGCGGCTTGTATATACGTTGAAATCTCCGCATGGTCGCCCCGATTTATGACACCATGAACCCGCCCATCCGTCAACTGTTCCGCTACTTTCACGCAACGCCAGCACATAATACAGCGCGTCATGTGCAACTGCACATAATCGCCAATGTCAATTTTTTCAAACTCACGGCGTTTAAATTCATAGCGAGAAGCCTCTTTACCATGCTCATAACCCAAATCTTGGAGGTGACACTCGCCCGCTTGGTCGCAAATAGGGCAATCCAAAGGGTGATTTATCAACAAAAATTCTACCACTCCCGCACGAGCTTCTAATATTTCTTTATTAGTCGTGTTTTCAACCACCATGCCGTCCATGACCATTGTGCGGCAACTCGCCACAGGTTTTGGCATAGGCGTCGGGTTGGCAGTCGAGCCTTGCGTCACTTTCACAATGCAGGTGCGGCAATAGCCACCCGATGTTTTCAGTGAAGAATAATAACACATGGCAGGCGGCACAATATCGCCCCCCATCATCCGTGCAGCTTGCAAAATGGTAGTGCCTGTAGGCACTTCAATACTTTGTCCGTCAATTGTTACTTTTGGCATACGACCAATTTTATTTATTTTTTAAGGGGGATTGACCCCCTCAGTATTTTAGCTTAAAATTTCTCTTTTAAAAATTATAACTATTTCATTTGTTCCACCTTGATAAGTGTTTGTTTCAAATGAAGAAACTAATTCCCAGCCTTCAAAGCCTAACTTATTGAGATATAATTCCAATTCACTTGTATCAACTTTACCAGACCAAAATCCTTTTTCTCTTGTTTTGAGCGTCTTATATTCAAATCTTTTCATGCATTTTCGTTCTGTTTTCTATTTTGAAAAAAATAAAGGGCTAAAAGTACAATAGGTATAATAAAAATCCCATATTTCATAAGGGTTGCTATTGAAAAATCCATATCACCTAAAAATACTGAAAGGACGACAAAGAAAATACTCAAACCTATTGAAACCGTCGAATATTTAAAATATTTACGCAATTTTTCAAAGCTTTTTATGGTTTTGAAATCAATGATTTATAAAATATCCAATTGCACAATTTGCTCTTCTAAAACTTCATTAAATGCTTTCTCTGAAACCAATTTCAAAGTCCAAAAACCATCTTTCGGCATCCCGAATAGTTCAAACTCAAACGCCCCAAATTGAAATTTTTGGTCGGATGAAAAATAAGGCGGCTTTTCAAGGAAAGTGCCGACTATAAATTCACCGAATGGGGTTTGGGTTGTTGTTTTTATTTCAAAGTTTAGATTCATATTACCCCCTCAGTATTTTTAGGCTTCAGCTAATAGTTTTTCTATAATTTCTATAAATTGCTCGACTCGCTCAATATAAGGCTTAATGGTTTCGATTTTAATATCAACAAAATCTGTATAATCGCCTTGTTGTCTCATATCAAATAATTTATTGTACATACTGGCGAATGAGCTTTCTATTAGATTTGTTTTTATATAAAAATTTGAAAGTGCTGTTTTTACGCTTTTATGGCTTTTATACTCAATGTCTTTGTTTATTAAAAGAGCCATAACCCCATAAAAAGAAGCATAATAAAGCCTATTAGCCACAGAATTACCTGTAATATCATGTTTAATAAGAATTATTGAACTTGCAAGAGTTTCTTTTGCTCTTTCGATTCGATATTTTACCAAATCTTCTTTGGTAGGCTTTTTCATATTTCAATACCATCTTTTACTACGTTTTTAAAAAATTGTGTTACTTCCTGTTGCTGCCACTCTTTATCTTGCCGAATGACAGTGCCGATAACTTCTCCAACTTCCAATTCAACTTGCAAAATATCATCAAGTAATTGGTCTTTTAGTTCGTTAGTTACTTCTTTTGATGTTAAAATCAAAAAATCCCAATCCGAATCTTTACGGGCATCGCCTCTTGCTCGTGAACCAAATAGAATAACTTTTGCCGTATCATCTATCGCAAACACTTTTTCTTTTACGGCTTGAAATATCTTTTTTTCAAGCGACTTGACACTTG
>JAYUQN010000998.1:0-6842 GCA_043756725.1 Saprospiraceae bacterium | reverse complement strand
AAATGGCGGCGTGAAAACATGGCACAAAGGTAACAGTAGTTGCGAATTTATGCGCAACGTGTTACCAAATTTCAAACTATTACAACTGAAAATGTACGGATAAAACTTAAATTTGAGCCATTGACCCCAGAGGATATTGTGGCAAGGATGAAATATTTGTAAAAAACAGAGGTAGAATATACTCCTCAGTAAGTATGCCCAAAAGCCTTTTAAATCAATCGTTCTGTCGTCTCTACACATCTTTTATCAAAGCCCAAACGGTGCAGCGCACCGCAATATTTGTAGGAGAAATTAGGCAAAGTTGACGATGCAAAGGTGCGTAGCACCGTAATATTAGTTAGCATTTTAGCAATATTACGGTGCTACGCACCTTAAAATCCTAAATATTTCTTCGTTTTTCCTACAAATATTGCGGTGCGCTGCACCTGTATTAGAGCTACAAAGAATAGATGCCAAAAATAAAACGTTCTTAAAACTATTACCTTGAAACTAAAAAGTAATTTCATAGTATTTAAACTTTTTTAAGCGATTAACGAGCCAGCGGGCGGTCTTCTCGAGAGCGTTCCCATTCGGAAACCCATTCTGTAAAATTTTCTTTTTCAGGTAAGCCCTTCATTAAAAAATCTTTTACCTCATTTGAAGGCGTTTCTAAATCTATTTCATTACGGACATAGCTAATTTGCAACCTATTGAGCAAAGGTAATAACATAGCTAAATCTATATCTCGCTGTATGTCAAGCATTAAACAAGTCATATTTTTTAATTTTTCAACAAATTTATTCGTATTTTCTAAAATATACGTATTTATTTTTTTAATAACTGTATAAATACCCCCTCAGTAAAAAAGCGAAAAGCCTTGTAAATCAAACATTTTACAAGGCTTTTCGCTTTTTTTGAAAATATTATGCTACCGAAGTTTCTCTCGCCATAAACGGATGTTCTTTAATGCTATTAAGCATTTCTGCGACAAATTGACTGTCTTCTATTGAACCTTTTTCAGCAAAATGGATAGATTCTTCTTTAAATTTTTTAGCATTGTCAAGCATATTGCCGAACCATGCTTTTAAAGCAACTTTCTTTTCTGTTTCTGAAAGTGTTTTATAAAAAGGTTGCCAGAGCATTTGGAATTTTACCCTGTCATGGTCTGTGTACATCGAGCTGAATATTGTCATCAGCTCATCCAATTTTAATTTTTTATCTTTTTGCATTGCAAAAGTATTTTTTTAGTTATTTTCTTAAACCTAAACGCCTGTCACCTTCCAATATTTCAACCCCCTCAGTAAAAGCTAAAACATGAGTCATACCGAATTTTCTAACAAATGACTAACACCGTCATTTATGGCGGTGGCAGAGTACCAGAAACTAAAAAGGCTTTAGCCGCTCATCTTATTTTGAGAAAAAAGTGAACGGCTAAAGCCTAAAAAGATGTTTATTCATCGTGCCACCGCCATAAATGACGGTGTTAGTCATTTGTTAGAAAATTCGGTATGACTCATGTTTAAAATTAGCACAAATTAAACCTACCCCTCCAACTCCACAATCAAATCATCTTGCTCCACCAATGTCTTTTCAGCCAAGTGAATCCGTTTCACTTTCCCCGTCATAGGCGATGTGATAGTGGATTCCATTTTCATCGCTTCTATGATGAAAAGCGGAGAACCTGCTGTTACCATATCACCTTCGTGGACGAGGATGCGGCTGATGCTGCCTTGTAAAGGTGCGCCAATATCAAATTTTGTCGCTATCTTTTTATGCACTGCAATCTTGGTCTCGACTTTTTTATCTTTCACCGTGATAGAACGGGTTTGACCATTTAAGCGGAAAAAGACGGTGCGTTCACCTGCGGCATTCGGTTCAGTAACGTTGAGGAATTGAACTAAAATGCTTTTGCCTTTATCGAGTTCTAACAATATTTCCTCGTTGTGCTCTAAGCCGTAGAAAAAAGCAGGACTCGGGAGGTTGCGAACGGGTCCAAATTCTTCGTAATGGTTGTAAAAATCTTCGTACACTTTTGGGTATAATTGCCATGAAAGGAAATCCAATTCTTTCAAATGGTCGCCAAATTTCTTTTGAAAGAAGGGAAATTCTTTCTCAAAATCTATAGGCGCGAGGTATTCATTCGGATTTTTATCGTTCGGTGAGTCACCTTTTAAGACGATATTTTGAATTTTAGAAGGAAAACCACCTGGATTTAAGCCCAAATCGCCCCGCATCATCTCTTTCACACTCTCTGGAAAAGCCAGATTCCCCCCCCTCCCTAAAACATCCTTTTCAGTCAAATTATTAGCCGTCATAAACAAAGCCATATCACCCACCACCTTTGAGGACGGCGTTACTTTCACAATATCACCAAACATTTTATTGACTACTTGATAGTTCGTTTTCACCGTTTCAAACTGCGATTCAAGACCTAAACCTCGGGCTTGTGGGCGCAAATTGGAATACTGTCCTCCGGGGATTTCATGGTCATAAACCTCAGCCGTACCCGCTTTTAGCTCACTTTCAAAGGGATAATAATAATCTCGAATGTCTTCCCAATAATTTGAATATTGATTTAAGGAGTGTAAATCTATCGGATTCTCACGCTCATGTCCTTGCATCATCGCCACGATTGAATTGAAATTGGGCTGCGACGTTAAGCCTGAAACGCTCGCTATCGCCACGTCAATCACATCCACCCCCGCTTCAATCGCTTTCAAATACATGGCAGCTTGTATGCTCGATGTGTCGTGTGTATGCAAGTGAATAGGGATAGAAATATAGTTTTTTAAAGCTGAAATCAACTCGGCAGCTTGGTAAGGTTTCAGCAAACCTGCCATGTCTTTTATGCCTAAAATATGACTGCCTTCGTTTTCAAGGCGTTTTGCCATGTCCACATAATAGGACAAATTATACTTTGTGCGCTCTTTGTCAAAAATATCGCCTGTGTAACAAATACAGGCTTCTGCGATGCTTCCCGTCCGTTGTGTCACCGTTTTTATGGACGTCAACATACTGTCCACATTGTTGAAAGAGTCGAAAATACGGAACACATCAATGCCTTCTTCCGATGCTTTTTCAATGAAACGTTCAATCAAATTATCAGGATAGGCTTTGTAACCGACGCCATTTGACCCCCGAAGGAGCATTTGAAAAAGGACGTTCGGCATGCGTTTGCGCAACACTTCAAGGCGCATCCAGGGGTTTTCTTTCAAAAACCGTAGAGCTACATCAAAAGTCGCACCGCCCCACATTTCAAGCGAAAACAGTTGATGTCCATGCTCTTGGGCATAACTTTCAGCGATTTGTTTCATATCATACGTCCGCACCCGAGTGGCTAAAAGCGATTGGTGAGCATCTCTGAAAGTGGTATCGGTGTAGTGTATGCGCTTTTCATTTTTCAACCATTTAGCAAAACCTTCCGCACCCAATTCTTTCAATTTATCCCTTGTACCTTTCTGCAAACCATGTTCCCCAAAGTCTACCTTTAGGGCTGGGGTAACTCCCTTTAGGGTCGGGGCGGTCGGAATATGCGGTTGTCTGAAAAGTTGGTTGCGTTTTTTATCTACAAAAGGCACATCAGGATTGCCATTTACTATCACATTTGCCAAATATTTCAACACCTTCGTACCCCTATCTTGACGCCGTGGCATTTTCAACAAATCAGGATTTTCATTGATAAAATTGACCGTACATTTGCCCTCTCGAAAATCCTCGTTTTTCAACAAATTTTCCATGAAACCAATATTGGTTTTCACACCTCTGATACGAAACTCGGCTAATGCCCGCAACAAACGGTCGGCTGCCCCTTGAAAAGTGCGCCCCCAAGCTGTAACTTTTACCAACATAGAGTCGAAAAAAGGAGAAATATGCGCCCCTGCGTAAGCCGAGCCACCATCCAGACGAATGCCAAAACCACCGGGTGAGCGGTAAGCAATCAAAGTACCGTAATCGGGTTTAAAATTATCTTCTGGGTCTTCGGTTGTAATGCGGCATTGGATAGCAAAACCTTGACATTCAATATCACTTTGGTTGCCAATTTTCAAAGTGGAATGACCGAGCGAATAGCCCATGCAAATCAAAATTTGAGAGCGCACAATATCAATACCTGTAATTTCTTCTGTAACGGTATGCTCTACTTGAATGCGGGGATTGACTTCGATGAAATAAATATTTTCATCCTTATCCACCAAAAATTCTACCGTGCCTGCACATGAATAATTGACATATTTACATATTTTTAAGGCATAATCGTAGAGTTTATCCTTCGTTTCCTGTTGTAAACTGATACTGGGAGCCATTTCAACAACCTTCTGAAAACGGCGTTGCACGGAGCAATCCCGCTCAAAAAGGTGTACCAAATTGCCATATTTATCGCCCAGAATCTGAACTTCGATGTGTTTTTGATTTTCAATATACCGTTCAAAAAAGACCGTACCATCACCAAATGCGGTTTTAGCTTCCCCACTGGCTTCTTTGAAATTTTTAATCAAATCTTCTGCCTTGCGCACCACCCGCATACCCCGACCACCGCCGCCAGAAGCTGCTTTGATGATAAGCGGATAACCTATTTCTTTCACTTTCTCCAAGACCTCCCCCTCAGTATTTTCATCCGTCAAACGCGCATCGGGTATCAAAGGCACGCCTGCGGCGAGTGCTACGTTTTTAGCTGCCACTTTATCGCCCAAAGCTTCCATCACTTCGGGGTCGGGACCGATGAAAACAATGCCTTCCTCTCGACAACGCCGAGCAAAATTGACGTTTTCACTCAAAAAACCATAGCCTGGATGTATCGCATCCACTTCATTTTCTTTGGCAACCCGAATGATTTCCTCAACGTCCAAATACGGTTTTAAAGGCTCATCGTTTTTACCAATTTGATAGGACTCATCAGATTTGTAACGATGCAGCGAATAACGGTCTTCATAAGTGAAAATGGACACCGTGCGTAGGCGCAACTCGGAAGCCGCCCGCAAAACACGGATAGCAATTTCCCCCCGATTGGCGACCATGAGCTTTTTGAAACGATTGTGTTGCTCTGGCATATTAGCTTGATAAATTAATTGGTGTAAAATACTTGAAATTTGAGGCGCAAAATTAGGGGATTTTTGAGAGAAATGGTGTTTTTTTTTCAAAAAATGGGTGAAATACTGAGGGGGTGCTATCACGTTGCAATAAAAATTGCTCACAGAATTACACAGAGGTTTCACAGAGTTATTTTCTTTATTTTCTCTGTGAAACCTTTGTGTAACTCTGTGAGCAATTTCTATCGCAGTGTAAAAAGAAAAGTCCATAGGATTGTCCTATCTATCCAGCGAAAAAGTAATGTTTTCTGTAAGTATTTTTGCAATGTCCAAAGGAGGTAATATAAATTTTGAAAACAGTGTACCTTCTGTTTTAGCAAATAAAATGCCTCGAGAAGTACCCACAGTTAGCAATGCCAAATGCGCCATAAATCCTTTTGGAAATGTAATTATTTCTTCTGTGATAAAACGAATCCAAGTATCTTCTTTAATTCCAAAATGGCAACTGACGACTAATTTGATAATAGGCTTGTTTTTCTGTTTAAATTCAAAACCCATGAAAATACCTACTTGTTTATTCTGTTCTTCTAATTTCAATTGAACACAAGTTGATAAGCTAATATTGCTTTGACCTTCTTTGAAATTTTTCTCAAAGGTCGCAAATTGTTCGGTTTTAATACCTTTTAGCAAAAAACCCATATCTTGATTATTATCTTCCATTAGGCTACTTTTTGATATGAATACGAATTAAAATCTACATCATAATCCATTTGTATCTCTTTGGTTGCATTTTGCTGATAATTATTTGAAAAAATAGTAGAAACAATAAGGGTTTCTTCTAGAATATACTCTTCCATTTTTTCTATATCTTCTTCGTAATAGCTTGCCAATATTGGAATATCTAACAAAAGCTGTAAGCGAATGAGCGTGTCTAAGGTTAGATTTTCTTTACCTTTCACTACTTTGTTAATGTATTGTGGGCTTACGCCCATTTTTTCAGCCAAGTCTTTTTGGGACCAATTTAAGACATCTAACTTATCTAATATCTTCATAGCAACCTCTTGCGATGCTCTTAGCCAATGTCTATTGGTAATTCTTGAACTGTTTTTTTCTAAAATTTGGGTATCTTCTTTAGAAACCAATACTAAAAATTTTTCTTTATTTGTCATTGTCATTTTCCATTAATAGTTCATAAAAAGAATCTATATCAAAAACTTGTTCGCTTTGAAAATAGTTTTTTGCTCGTTCTAATTTTACTTTTTCATGCTGAGTATCTGGATGTTCTTTCATCGTATATGCTAATTTTATTGCTCCTCCGACTATTACAAATAAGTTTTCGTCAACTTTTATGGCGTATAACCTTAAATAACTTTGTCTTATTTTGCCTTTTTGTAGTGAAAGCACTTTAATTCGTGTTTCCAAATCATCAAGAGGTTTGAAAAATGTGTCTAATTTTCCTTTATTATTAGCCATTTTTTCTATCAAATCTTGTATATACTCTGCATCGTTTCTTATGTCACGTATAAATTTTGTGGTATCTGCAATACTATTCTTTTTCGCATATTCTCTTAAATACAATACATCTGTCCATAGTTCCATTAATCTATCATACTCATTAGCTGTTTCATTTGGGTAATGAAAAGTATACAATTTCTCGGCAAATATAGTGACAATTTTCATTAAAATCAACTTATAGGTTTATTATTTTTAACTCTCTCTCCTAATTTTATATAACTGTCCTTTTAATCACTCATTACAATCCCAATTTTAAATTATTTTATTGGGGTAATAATTTTGCACAAACCTACACGCATGTGTGCATAAAAACAAACCATTTAA
>JAYUQN010000997.1:0-2599 GCA_043756725.1 Saprospiraceae bacterium | reverse complement strand
AATGGATTGGTCGTTGCATCTATAATGGCATTCGGATACGCATCAAAAGGTATAGATAAATTTGGGCTTTTTTTAGGCGTTTTATTTAAAGTAACACCTGTATTATTGGCGCAAATAAGTGTATCTGTTAAGGTATTGAAAAATGTATCAATATTGCAAGTCATACACAAAAGGCTTGTAGGCGGCAATACTTTAACATTGATAGAAGTATCAAAAGTGCAATTGAAATTGTCTTTAATTTGATAGGTCAAATTGGCAGTTCCAGCATGTATCGGTCTCACCGTCATTTCATCACCTGTATAGGATGTGGTAATGAAAGGATTTCTGACCCAATTATGCTCTACTATACTGGGTGTGAAAGATTCTAAACCGGGATATAGGCGGTTGCTAAAATTGATACCCCAAGCGAATATCCAACCATTGTCATATTCAAATTGGTCTTTGACCACCAAGCTCCATTCGCCATTGAGGGGACAGCCGAGCAGTTTTGTCATAGCATCATCAGACCTATATTTTCCCGTAGGCAATTTTATAATACCTGTTGAAGAACTGAAACTTCGCCAAGTATTGGCAGCACCCACAGGCACCCACTCATACCGTTTTGAAGACCCCGGGGTGTTTCTTGTAGAATCATTGACAAAAGGGGCTAAAGCATCATTTTCGTTGGGCGTACCGATGTGTATTTCATTGATGTTCCTTGTGCCTACATCATATTTGTGTAATATAGCCGTTTGGAGACTGGGGCAAACGATTTTAATTTCCAAATCGCGCGCCCAAGAGTGTTCCATATCTACAAAAATACCCAATAAATCGTTGATATTTGTCAGCGTTTGACCCGGTGCAAAGTCTGTAAATCGGATAGTTGTCCTATACTCTTGTGTCGGGTTGTCAGGTATGAAAAGCCGACCAGAGCGGACACCGCCAATATCAAAAGACCCAGCATTGCGCATTACGGAAACTTGATAGGAAGTGTCCATAGCATCCACTTTGGCTTTCAATTTTATCTCCGTTCCAGCACATACTTGCGAGGGTAAATTACTAATATTGAAAGTCGGTTTGGGTGAAACCCTCACCCGTTGTTTGATATAATTCGTATTTTGACAACCTAAAGTATCGGTAATGGTGAGTTTCACATTATATCCCCCACTCTTTTCAAATATATGGGTGACATCGGTGCCATAAGTAACAGCCGTGCCATCGCCAAAATTCCATTCAAATTTATTAATCGTATCATTTTGGTTATAGGCATAACCATTTTGCGGGTAGCTACCTTTGGCTTTGAAATTGATGCGGGTTTGCGCAGGACAAGCGTTTATCCAACCCGTATCGCGGGGTGTAACAGCCGGTGTTGTGGATTCAATAACGGCTTGTATATTTTGACAAGCCGGAATACAAATAATATTGGCAGCCCAACCTTTATAGATGAGGTTACCAAACAAACGCCGTTGTGCCCGAAAACGAACCGTAATACAGCCGCTTCTATTTGAAATGGATGCTTGAACAATGGCATTTTGAGCAGAGGCAAAATCGGAAGCACAAGCTAAAAGCGGTGCGCTTGTGCTATTGCCATCAAAAAAGCATAGCTCATCACCAGTACCTAAATCCAACTGGTCGAAACCCAAACTGATGTGGTTGCGCGCAGCGCTATTAGAGCATATCGTGAAGGTAAAATTATCCAAATGGCTAAAAGTACCATTTTGCCCACCACTGTCATAAAAAACGCCGCCACAGGTATCCACGCGACCATTTCTAATAATGATTTGAGCATCGGCGGCAATCGTCAAGCCGAAAAAGAGAAGGAAGAACAGAGAATATATTTTTCTCATGTTTACAATTGTTTATTTAGTTGATTTAGTGATTTAAAAAGGCTGTATTGTTCTATTGTTAAATTGTTGTATTGTTGTATTGTTAAATTGTTATATTGTTATATTGTTGATGAAACGCCAACAATACAACAATTTAACAATACAACAATACAACAATTTAACAATGCAACAATTTAGCAATACAACAATACAACAATTCAACCTTTTGACACTAATTTAAGATAATCATTGAGCTTTTCAACAAAATGGCGACCAGCAATATAGACAAGGTATTTGTCAGTCCCTTTAATTTTATAAACGGTATCTGTATTGAAATCGTGTTTCAAATGTTGTTCATTTTCAATTTTAAGGATGTTGATTTTTGTCAAATCCGCTACGGATACTGAGGGGTAGCCTTCATCGCTACCGTCCTTGCTCAAAGGGTTATCAGAGATGAAAAAAGCGTTATCAAGATAGAAATTCCATCGGTGAATAAAAAAGGGGTCATCCTTCTTGACGGTTTCAAGATAGTCTTTTTCAAAGACCTCATAGAGGCGTGTGTCTATCTGAATGGGATTTGGTGAAGGTTGCGTTTGCGCAACGGTGCTGATTGGTAGTAACACTACTAAAAGCAGAGGGTAAAGGATACTTCTCATCGGTTAATAAATAAGTTTGTAATTATCATAAAGGTTCGTTTAGCAAATTTATCTTTTATGACGCACGAAGACATAATAAATATTACTAATTAACATCTTATTGAGAGACTATAACATTTCATTCAGCTTTGAAGCACT